>JAQGKA010000432.1 GCA_028290355.1 Tardiphaga sp.
CAACAGACATTGATCCACGGAACG
Organism: Tardiphaga sp.; assembly: GCA_028290355.1. Lineage (GTDB taxonomy): Bacteria > Pseudomonadota > Alphaproteobacteria > Rhizobiales > Xanthobacteraceae > Tardiphaga. The sequence goes on from JAQGKA010000432.1 coordinate 25, forward strand.
CAGCGCTTATGAAAAAAATCGAGAAACATATCGTCGTTGCGCTCGCAGCCGCGGTCATGCTGCCCGGCGCTGCGTCTGCCGCGACCACCGAAGCGTTGCTGCCGCATAACCTGTCGCCCTGGGGCATGTTCATGGGCGCCGACATTGTGGTGAAGGCCGTGATGATCGGCCTCGCCTTTGCATCGCTGGTGACCTGGACGGTCTGGCTGGCGAAGACCCTCGAGCTCGGCCGCGAGACCCGCATCGCCAGGCGTCGCCTCGCGCTGCTGGAAAGCGACACCACGCTGAGGCAGGTCGAACATGACAGCGCCAACGCCACCGACGCCGTGGCGCAGCTGATCCATTCGGCGGTACGCGAAACCACGCTGTCGCACGGACTGTTCGACGACGGCTTCAAGGAGCGCATCGCGCTACGGCTGGAGCGCGTCGAACACGCGATGTCGCGGCGGATTTCGCGCGGCACCGGCGTCGTCGCCACGATCGGCGCCACCGCACCCTTCGTCGGCCTGTTCGGCACCGTCTGGGGCATCATGAATGCCTTCATCGGTATTTCCGAAGCCCATACCACCAATCTCGCAGTGGTCGCGCCGGGCATCGCCGAAGCCTTGCTGGCAACGGCGCTCGGCCTCGTCGCCGCGATTCCCGCCGTGGTGATCTACAATCAGCTGGTGCGCGGCGTCACGTCGTACCGCGCGCTGCTCGGCGACGCCTCAGCGCAGGTGATGCTGCTGATCAGCCGCGATCATGGCCGCCGCGGGATGCCGGTTGCGCGGGCGGCGGAGTAGATCATGGGCGCGAGACTGGGCGGACGCACACGCGGCGGTGACGACGACCTCGACGTCGCGCATGAAATCAACGTCACACCGTTCATCGACGTGATGCTGGTGCTGCTGATCATCTTCATGGTGGCGGCGCCATTGGCCACCGTCGATCTCGGCGTCGATCTGCCGGCCAGCGCCGTCGAACCTCAACCGCGCCCGGACAAACCGGTGTTCCTCACGGTGAAACCGGACCTTTCGATCGCCGTCGGTGAAGATGTCATTGCGCGCGACGCGCTGAGCAGCGCGCTCGACACGGCGACCAAGAGCAACAAGGACGAGCGCATCTTCCTGCGCGCCGACAAGGCCGTCAGCTATGGCGACCTGATGGAAGTGATGAACCTGCTGCGCAACGCCGGCTATCTCAAAGTAGCGCTGGTCGGCCTCGACGGACGAACCGCGACGCCATGACGGCCGCCACCAACGCCTTCGCGCTGCATGCGCCTGCCGATCGCGCCGGGCTCCGCTGGACGGCCTCGGCGATTGTCATTGTTGCCTTGCATGCCGGCCTGATCGCGGCCGGGGTCGCCTGGTACAGGGAGCATCAGTCGGCTGGCGTCGAGATGCCCGCGATCATGATCGACATGGCGCCGGCCTCTGCCGCGCCCGAGGCGCAGCCGCAGGACGTCGCGCCCGGGCCGGAGATGCAGCAGGCCGACGCGCCGTCCGAGCCGCCGCCACCCGAGCCCATGCAGCAGGCCGAACAGCAGGTCGCGCCGACACCGCCGGTGGAAAAGCCGGTCGTCGAAGCGCCGCCCGAACAGAAGGCGGAACCGACCCCGCCGCCGCCCGAGCCGGCGAAAATCGCCCCCGATCCTCCGAAGCCCACACCGGTGAAACCCAAGCCGGTTCGCGCCGAGGTGAAGAAAAAGCCGAGCGATACCCCGCCGGCACCGCGCACGACGGCAGCCCCGCATGCCGAGCGTCAGGCCAAGGCGGCCTCCGCCGCGACCGCCGGTGCGGCGGCTGCCGCTGCGGCACTGCCGTCCTATCGTGACCGGCTGGCCGCGCATCTGCAGCGCTTCAAGGAGTATCCCAGCGAGGCGAAGGCCGCAGGCAAGCAGGGCGTGGCGATGCTGAGCTTCACCGTCAGCCGCAGCGGCCAGGTGCTGGGCAGCCGGCTGGCCGGCTCCTCCGGCGTGCCAGCCCTTGACGCCGAGACGATAGCGATGATCCGCCGCGCCCAGCCGTTGCCGTCGTTTCCGCCGGAAATGACGCAGGCGTCGCTGAGCTTCACCGTGCCGGTGCGGTTCTCAATCCGCTAAGCGCCTGGGCTAGTCTTACAGCGCGCCCCTTTCTTCTCCCCCCCCTTGCGGGGAGGGTGGCGCGTTTGAGAGCGAAGCGAAACGTGACGGGTGGGGGTGCCACGAACGCCGGAGCCCGCGGCACCCCCACCCCGGCCTCCGACTTCGCGATGCTGCGCATCGCTGCGCTCGGCCGACCCTCCCCGCAAGGGGGAGGGGAATAACTGGCGTCTTTGCATCTCAAAGAAATTCGATTTCAAGTAACACACACAGCTATATTCCCGCGGCGCATTCGCGTCCGGGGCATGCTGCATTCCATCCCCCTCGATAAAGAGGGCGTGCGGAACGCCGGGTACCCGATGCACCCATGGCCTGTGCGCTCGCTTGGTTTGCAAACAAGGCGCGCCCAGGACTTCCGGACACCAGGAACTCCCGGCGTTCCGCACGCGGTGTTTTCCGGCTTATTGCGTGCTCTTCCCGGCGCCCGCCCGCTGTTTGGTCGCCGTCGCCGGTAAGCTCTCCTGCCGCGGATTTGCCGCAGGTACTCCCCGGCTTGATGCCACGTCCGGGGCATCAGAACCACACGCCTTCGCCGGACGAGACTGCGTGGTCGTGAGCGCTTCTGCCGGATCGGTCATGGCCCCTTGTACAGGGCACCACCCTCCTCACCCGCTCCACGCCTGACGCGGTCTCGTCCACCGCCGCCCATCCCGCGTCCGTTGACGGTCGCGACGCCCCTCTCCGTGGGACGGGTTGATGAGATTTAAATCCTTAAAAGGAATTTTGTCAACGGGGATAGGAAAATAATTTCTGATGGCGATGTGTCGCGCCCGCTTCTTCACCCTCCCCTTTTGAGAGGGAGGGTCGACTGCGCCGTCAGGCGCAGTCAGGGTGGGGTGACAGCGTGCGTGGTTTGGTGCGGAGAGGCACATCAGCGCTGTCACCCCACCCCGCTCCTCACGATGCTGCGCATCGCAATGAGCGACCCTCCCCCGCAAAAGGGGAGGGTAAGAAGAGCGCGCTACTTCAACAAGCCTGCCAGCGCCTCTACAGCGGCGGTGTAGCTCGACGGACCAAGACCGGCGATCACGCCGGTGGCGGCGAGCGAGACGTAAGACGGCTGGCGGAAATGTTCGCGCTTGTGGATGTTGGTGAGATGCACTTCCATGATCGGTCCGTCGAACGTCTTCAACGCGTCGAGGATGGCGATCGAGGTGGAGGTGAAGCCCGCGGGATTGATGATCAACCCGCCGGCCTTGCCGCGGGCCTCCTGGATCCAGTCGATCAACACGCCTTCGTGGTTGGATTGCCGGAAGAACAGGATGCTGGCCCCGACCTCGGCGGCCTTCTTCGCGCACATCTCCTCGATCTGAGGCAGCGTGGTGCGGCCGTAGATCTCGGGCTCGCGCTCGCCCAGAATGTTGAGCGACGGACCGCTCAGGATCGCAATTGATTTTGCCATGTTTGCTCCGGTTGCTGTGCTGTCCGCTATTCGCTTGCCAGACTCACTTGCCAAGCCGCGGCAGCACTTTTGTCACTTTCTGCTTGCCGGCATCGACTTCCACCAGAAAGCTGTCGCGGTCGATGTCGCCCTTCTCGTTCCAGGTGGTCGTGAGCAGAATGCCGGGCTCGTCCTGCGGCGTGATGGTCATGCCGTGCAGCGCCTTGGCGAACTTCTCACCATCGAGGGTCTTGATCTTGGTGGCGACCGCCTTGACGGTCTGGACAGCGATGTAGCCCTTGATGCAGTTGTGGTCCGGCGCGTATTTGTAGGCGTCCATGAAGCGCTGCCGGAACGCGGCAACCGCATCGATCGGCGCATCCGCCGTCAGGCCGACATGGCCCCGCACGCCGTTGGCGGCCGCGCCGGCGAGATCAATCACCTTCTGGCCGAGCAGCGTGGTCTCGCCGATCACCGGGATCGCCAGGCCCTGCCGCTTCGCTTCAATCAGGAAGCGCGCGCTCTCGTCCTCGATCAGATAGGCAAACACGATGTCGGCGCCGCTCGAGCGGATGCGCGTCACGTCGGCGGCGAAATCGGCCTGCCCGACTTCCGAGGAGATATCGATGGCGATCTCGAGCCCGTCCGCTTTGGCGGATTTCACGAACGCGTCGCGGCCGCCGCGGCCGAACTCGTTGTTGATCCAGATCACCGCGACCTTCTTGGCCTTGAGCTCGTCTTTGAGATAGCGCGCGACCTTCGGCATGCTGGCCTGCTGGCCGAACGAGGTTCGGAACAGATAGGGGTTGCCCTGCTCGGACAGGTCGGCTGCCTCGGCGCCGATGAATTCCGGAATCTGGGCTTCCTGCGCGATGCCCTGGCTGGACTTGACCGCGCCGGATGACACCGGCCCGAGGATAATATCCGGCTTGCGGTCCAGCGCCTTCTGCATCAACCCGCGCGACACGCCGGGATTGGACTGGTTGTCGTAATGCTCGAGCTGGACCTGGCGGCCGAGAATGCCGCCGGAGGCATTGATTTCCTTCACGGCGAGGTCGGCACCGCTCTTCCAGTTGACGCCGGTGGTCGCGCCCGAGCCCGACAGTTCGGCGACGTCGACGATCCGGATCGGATCGCCCGACTGTGCCCGGCCAATGCCGCCACTCATCGCAAGAACGGTCAGCCCGCAGGCCACCAGTAACGCGGATCTTCCCATCATGGCGCCATCCCCCGTTTTGAAACGGCCTCGACTTGGTCGCACATGGCGGCCCGTCGAATGCTCGTCGTTAAGCAGCGGGAAACTGGCATCTCTAAAATAGATAATCAACATGTATTTCATAAATCGTCATATGATCTTCCGATCATATTATATTCATGACCTTGAGTTATGATAGAGTTGGGCGCATAGGCCCGAACCAACCTCGATTCCATTGGATCTGCCGTGTCGATTGACGTCCCAGCCCCCCTGACCGTGAGCGAGCACGCGTACCGCGCGATCCGCTCCGACATCATCTTCGGCCGGCTGAAGCCGGACCAGAAACTCGGGCTCGAGCGGCTGAAAGAGCTTTACGACGTCAGCATCAGCACGCTCCGCGAGATCCTCAGCCGGCTGGGGTCGGAGGGATTTGTGCTGGCGGAAGGCCAGCGCGGCTTCCATGTGGCGCCGGTATCGATCGGCGACCTCCGCGAGATCGCCGACCTGCGACTGCTGCTGGAATCCTACGCGATCGAGATCTCCTTCGCCTCCGGCGACCTGGAATGGGAGGGGGCCGTCGTCGCCGCGCACCACAAGCTCGCGCTGCTGGAAAAGCAGATGCTCGCCGGCGACAAGACCCAGGCGGCGCTGTGGAAACGCTACGATCTGGAATTCCACCGCGCGCTGATCTCGGCCTGCGGCTCGCGCGCGCTGCTCGATACCTACGGGACGATCTACGACAAGTATCTGCGTTACCTGATGGTCGCTCTGGTGTTCCGCGGTGAAGTGGCGGCGAAAGAGCACGAGCAACTGCTGGAGTGCGCGCTGACACGCGACGCCGCGCGCGCCAAGAATATTCTGGCGCTGCATATCAACGAATGCGTCGCCTTCGCCGGCCGCACGGGGCATCTGGACAAGAACGGGAAATAGCGTCGAGCTTTCTTCACCCTCCCCCTTTTGAGGGGGAGGGTCGACTGCGCCGCAGGCGCGGTCGGGGTGGGGTGGCAGCGTGCGTGGTTAGCTACGTCGCGGAACACGAGTGCTGTCACCCCACCCCGCCGAACACGCGCTTCGCGCGCTGTTCGCCGACCCTCCCCCTCAAAAGGGGAGGGTGAAAAATAGCGCTCTAGAGAACATCAATCTCTTTGCTGCCCTACTGCTCCGGATTCGCCCGCTCGAACTGGCGCAGCAGTTTGTTGCCGCGATCGACCGCGGCGTCGAGCGCGACCTGCGCCGGCTTCTTGCCGCTGAAAGCCTGCTCGAGTTCGTCCTCGATGGCATCGCGGATCAGCGTGAAGGAGCCCAGTCGCAATCCCCTGGAGTTCTCGGTCGGCGGCTTCAGCGTGATCTGCTCGATCGAATTCGCGGTGCCGGGGTTGCGATCGTAAAAACCCTGGGCGCGGGTCAGGTCGAAGGCGGCGCGGGTGATAGGCAGATTGCCTGTCTTCTGGTGCCAGGCCGCCTGGATTTCGGGCTGCGACAGGAAGGCGAAGAACTTGGCGACGCCCTTGTACTCCTCGCGTGGACGATCGCGCAGAACCCACAACGTGGCGCCGCCGATGATCGAATTCTGCGGCGCCGCCGCGACGTCCGGCCAGTACGGCAGCATGCCGTAGCCGACCTCGAATTTCGCATTGGCCACAATATCGGCGCGGGTGCCGGACGACCCCAGAAAGATTCCGCATTCGCTTTTCTGGAATCGCGGTTCGGCCGAGGTGGCACGGCCGCTGTAGTCGAACACTTTTGTCTTCTGCCATTCCGCGAGCTGCGCGATGTGGCGTACCATGGTGGGATTGTTGAAGGTCAGCACCGCATCGAGCCCGCGCAGCCCATTTGACTTGGTTGCCACCGGCAGGTCGTGAAATGCAGAAAAATTCTCGACATTGATCCAGGACGGCCACGACGTGGTGAAGCCGCAGACGGCGCCGGCGGTGCGCAGCCGCTTCGCCGCGGCGCCGAGTTCGGGCCAGGTTCGCGGCGGCACGTCGGGATTGAGGCCGGCGGCGCGAAACAGGTCCTTGTTGTAGTAGAGAATCGGCGTCGAGGCGTTGAACGGGAACGACAGCATGTTGCCGGCCGTATCCGTATAGTAGCCGGTGATCGCCGGCAGATAGGCTGCCGACGAGAACGATTCCGCCTGGTCGCGCATCAGCTCGTACACCGGATAGGTCGCCCCCTTCGCGGCCATCATGGTCGCGGTGGCGATTTCGTTGACCTGGACGATGGCGGGCTGGCTGCGCGAGCGAAACGCAAAGATCGCCGCTGTCACGGTCTCCGTATAGTTGCCCTTGTAGACCGGGACGATGCGGTAGCCGGACTGCGATGCATTGAAATCCGCGGCGAGCTTCTCCAACTGCCGGCCAAGCTCGCCTGACATCGCGTGCCACCACTGGATATCGGTGACCGCATGGGCCGGAGAGACAAGATGAGCTGCAATCGCGATGAGCGCGACATATCTGAGCGCCGACGTTAACATGACCTGTCCTGCCCTTCCGCAGCGCCGGCTCTCGGGCCGGACGACCTCAGCGGATCTCTCTTTAAGTACCTTGGCTGAAAAGCGACACTATAAAACGATGATTCCAAAGTGATTTTGATCGAATAGGTCGGACTTCAGCGACGACGTCCGGACCAAATCACAAACCCCGCAATGTCCTGATAAATCCGCCGGGCGGCCGATTCAATCGGGAAACCAGCCCCACAGCATATCAAGGTCTGATAGCCATCCCCCGCCATTCTGCTAGATTGACCCGTCTCGCAACCTCAGGGAAACCCTTGATCATTACAGTAGATGACGTTGCCGAGGCGCTGACGTGCGGCTTTTTAGTCGATTGAACCTTTCGCAAAGCCGAGTGACACACCAGTGGTGACAAGCCAGCAAAACGGAGTTTCGGAGCGGCAGGACGGGCTGGCGGCGCAAGGCCGAACCGGCATCGTCGGGTTTGTCCGTGCGATTCCGATCCGCTGGCGCATCCTGTCGATTGCGGCGCTGAACTCCGCCGTGGTGCTGGTGCTGGCCGGCCTGATCTGGAGCGGCTCCCAGGTACTCTCATCGGCCTGGGACGACCTGCGCCAGGTGCGGCAGTCCGACCAGATCCTGGCGCTGCTGGAGAGCGAGACCGGCCGGCTGCAGAACCTGATCCACCGCTACATCAACCAGCCCAGTCCCGAACTGTTTGCTGAAATCCTGCTGCTGCGCGAGGCCGTGCTGGGCACGCTGAACACCCGGGCTTCGACCGATCCGATGCTGTCGGGATCGGTCGCCGAACTGGAGCGCGTCACCGAGCGTTTCCTCAGTGGCTTCGGTGAGCTGCGCGGCCTGCAGTCGACCATCGCCAAGACCTACGAGGAACAGGTGCTGAGCCCCGCCAAGGACATGGCCGGGCTGTATTCGATCATCGAGGGCGCAACCGGGCAGCGCGACGCGCTGATCTGGCCGGCGCTGGGCAAATCCCGCGAAGCCTTCACCGCCATGCTGGTGGCCGCCAACGCTTATTACTTGTCGCTGGCCTCGGCCTCCGCTGAGGAGGCCCGCCGCAATACCGAGACCATCGAGCGTACCATCCCGGTGATGACCGATCTCGCCGACAACGACCTGCAGCGCATCGCGTTGCAGCGTCTGAAAGGCCGCGCGGTCGCACTGCGTCAGGGCCTCGCCAAACTGTCGGAGCAACTCACCAGCCGCACCGACCTGCTGCGCAATTCCATCGATGCCAGCCAGGCCGACACCATCGGCGCCATCGACGGCCTGTCGGTGAAGATGCGGCAGCGCGAACAGAACGCGCAGGCGACCTTCGACCGCACGCTGGCGGCCATCTCCCGCAACGTGCTGGTGATCGCCGCTGCGTTTCTCGCCCTCATCATCATCGCCGGCATCATCATTGCGCTCAGCATCCGCCTGCCGCTGCAGCAGCTCATGTCCTCGATGCATGCGATCACGTCGGGCGATTATGGCCGCAAGGTGCAGGGCACCGCCGCCCGCGACGAGGTCGGCGCCATGGCACGGGCGGTGGAGGTCTTCCGTGAAAACGCCATCGCCAAGCGCGAGGCCGAAAACGAATTGCGGGCGTCCAAGGAAAAGGCCGAAAGCGCGCTGCTTGAACTTAATGCCGCACAGCAGAATTTGATCGATGCCGAGCGCCTCGCAGCGCTCGGCGGCCTCGTCGCCGGCGTCGCCCACGAGGTCAACAATCCGATCGGCATCAGCCTTACGGTGGCGTCGAGCTTCGCGCGGCGCACCGACATGTTCGAGGCCGAGTTGCGTTCCAACACGCCGTTGCGACGCTCGCAGCTGGAGGAATTCGTCCGAACGTCGCAGGACGCGGCGCAGCAACTGGTGGCCAACCTGCACCGCGCCGGCGAATTGATTCAGTCCTTCAAACAGGTCGCGGTGGATCGCTCCCATGCCGAGCGCCGGCAGTTCAGCCTCAGCGAGGCCACCGACCAGATCATCGCCAGCCTGCGGCCGGTGCTGAAGAAGGCGCCGATCACGCTGACGGTCGACGTACCGGACGGCCTGATGATCGACGGCTATCCCGGCTCCTACGGCCAGATCCTGACCAACCTGTTCCTCAATGCGGCCAATCACGCATTCCCCGACGGCCAGCCCGGCACGATTGCGATCACCGCCAAGCTGCGCGGCACCGACGATATCGAGATCAGCTTCTCCGACAACGGCGCCGGCATGACCCCGGACGTGCAGCGCCAGGCGTTCGACCCGTTTTTCACGACGCGCCGCAACGAAGGCGGCACCGGACTTGGGCTTCACATCGTTTACAATCTGGTCACCCAGCAGCTCGGTGGCCGGATGATGCTGGAGTCAAGACTGGGACAAGGCACGACATTTCGCATTATCATGCCGCGGGCCGCCACCGGCGCCTCCGGATCAATTGACGGGACCAGTACGCAATGGCCGACCAGGACGATGTCCTCTACCTGATTGAAGACTCCGGCGACGCGCAGATCGAATCGACGGCGCGAAAATGGAAGATCGCGGTCATCGATGACGATCACGCGGTGCATGAGGGCACGCGCTTCGCACTGAGCGACTACACGCTCAACGGCCAGTCGCTGGAAATCCTGTCGGCCTATTCCGCCGCCGAAGGCCAGACCCTGATGCGCGCGCATCCGGACATTGCCGCGGTGCTGCTCGACGTCATCATGGAGACCGATGCGGCCGGGCTCGATCTCGTCGAATTCATCCGCAACGAACTGCACAACGAAACCGTCCGCATCATCCTGCGCACCGGCCAGCCCGGCCAGGCGCCGGAGCGCCGCGTGATCGTCGACTACGACATCAACGACTACAAGGCGAAGACCGAACTCACCGCCGACAAGCTGTTCACCTCGCTGACCGCGGCGCTGCGCAGCTACCAGCAGCTTGAGCGCATGGTGCAAACCCGGCGCGGCCTTGAGATCATCATCGACGCCGCCTCGACACTGTACGATTTCAAGTCGATGCAGCGACTCGCCGAGGGCGTGCTGACGCAGATCGCCTCCCTGCTGAATGTCGATTGCGCCGGGATCCTGGTGCTGCGCGACGGCGGCGTGGTCGGCGACGATTTTGCCGTGCTGGCCGGCTCCGGCTGCTACAGCCGCTTCATCGGCTGCCCGACGCCGCAGTCGCTCGATGCTGATTTGCGGCAGATGGTGGAAGACGCGTTCCGGCGTCGCAAGCACGAATTCGCCGACCAGCGCACCGTGCTCTATGTCCGCACCGGCAGCGGCCGCGAAGTGGTGGTGCTGCTGCAGGCGGAGCGGCAGCTGTCGGAAACCGACCGCTCACTGGTGGAAATTTTCGGCAGCCGGCTGTCGATCGCATTCGACAACGTCATCCTCTATCAGCAGCTTCACGAGGCCAATACGCAGCTGGAAGACCGCGTCGCGCAGCGCACCCGCGCGCTGATGCAGGCCAACCGCCGGCTCTCCGCGCAATGGCTGCGGCTGCAGCGCGCCAACGGCTTCAAGAACGAAATTCTCGGCACCGTGGCCCATGACCTGAAGAATCCGCTTGGCGTCATCCTCGGCCGTACCGAGATGCTGACCGAGTTGATCTCAGCCGGTTCGTCGAGAGAAGGCATCGCCGCGCAAGTCGACCACATTCGCGATGCCACCAGGCGGCTGACCTCGATGGTCGATCATTTGATCAATGACGCCATGGCCGACGCCTTCGACATCACCATTCGTCGCGAGCCGGTGGACATTTCTGCGCTGGTCAACGAAGTCGCGGAGGCCAACAAGCCCTCCGCGGTCAACAAGCAGCA
>JAQGKA010000468.1 GCA_028290355.1 Tardiphaga sp.
AGCTGAAAAATCCGAAAGCCAATGTCGTCCTCTTGGAAAAGGCCAATGTGAAGCGCTCCGGCGCGATCTCCATGGGCATGGACGGGCTCAACAATGCGGTGATCCCGGGCTATGCGACGCCCGAGCAATACACCAAGGAAATCACCATCGCCAATGACGGCATCGTCGATCAGAAGGCGGTCTATAAATACGCCGAGAAATGCTACTCGATCATCGAGGAGCTCGACAGCTTCGGGATTCGCTTTCTGAAGAACGAGAACGGCGACTACGCGGTCAAGAAAGTGCATCACATCGGCACCTATGTGCTGCCGATGCCGAATGGTGAAACCGTCAAGAAGGCGATCTATCGCCAGCTGCGCCGCGCCCGCATCCTGATTTCCAACCGCTATATGGCGACGCGCCTGCTGAAGAGCCGCGATGGCCGCATCGCCGGCGCCGTCAGCGTCAACACCCGCACTGCGGAAATCCTGGTCATCAAGGCCAAGGCGGTGATCCTGTGCATGGGCGCCGCCGGCCGTCTCGGCCTGCCGACTTCCGGCTACATGTTCGGCACCTATGAGAATGCCGCGAATTCGGGCGACGGCTATGCGATGGCCTATCACGCCGGCGCCGCGCTCGCGAACCTCGAATGCTTTCAGATCAATCCGCTGATCAAGGACTATAACGGCCCGGCCTGCGCCTATGTGGCTGGCCCCTATGGGGCTTTCACCGCCAACAATGAAGGCGCGCGTTTTATCGAATGCGATTACTGGTCCGGCCAGATGATGCTGGAATTCTATAATGAATTGCAGTCCGGCAAGGGTCCGGTATTCCTGCAGCTCAACCATCTGCACGAAGACACCATCAGCGAGATCGAGACCACGCTGCACAAGGTCGAGCGGCCGACGCGCGGGCTGTTTCATGAGGGCCGCACCACGAATTACCGCCGGGAGCCCATCGAGATGCATATCTCGGAAATCGGATTTTGCTCAGGCCACAGCGCATCTGGCGTGTTCGTCGACGAGTTCGCCCGCACCACGGTGCCGGGCCTCTACGCCGCCGGCGACATGGCGAGCGTGCCGCACAACTACATGCTCGGCGCCTTCACCAACGGCTCGGTGGCCGGCGAACATGCGATGGAATACGCCGACAACCAGGATTTCGCTGATTTCGATGCCGCCGACGTCGCCCTCGAGCGCGACCGCGTTCTGGCGCCGACCAAGCGCGAGGACGGCATTCCGCCGAACCAGATCGAGTACAAGGCGCGCCGCCTGGTCAATGATTATCTGCAGCCACCAAAAGTCACCCGCAAGTTCGAGATCGGCCAGAAGCGCCTCGGGGAAGTGCGCGAAGACATGGAAACCCAGATGATCGCCCGCAATGCGCATGAACTGCTGCGCGCGCTGGAGACTCATTAGATCCTCGATTGCGCCGACATGGCGGCGCATGCCTCATTGTATCGCACCGAAAGCCGCTGGGGGCTCTACCACTTGCGCACCGACTATCCCGAGAAGAACGACGAGGACTGGTTTTGCCATACGCTGCTGAGCAAGAAGGACGGCAAGATGAGCAGCGAGAAGCGCGCCGTCGAGCCCTACATCGTTCCGATCGCCGATGACGAGAAGGACCTCTATGACAAGCAGCGCATCCGCGCCAGCGCCTGACGTCCGCAACAATTTTTCGATGGAGCCGAACGATGCCTCTCGCAAGCTATGAAACCTCCGTTCCGGTCGTCGTCGACGAAGCCAAGTGCATCGCCGACAAGGGCTGCACGGTCTGTGTCGATGTCTGCCCGCTCGATGTGCTGCGGATCAGCGACATGACGGGCAAGGCCTTCATGGCCTATGACGAATGCTGGTACTGCATGCCGTGCGAGGCCGACTGCCCGACCGGCGCCGTCAAGGTCAACATCCCCTATCTGCTGAGGTGAGCCATGGCCGATCCGTTTGAATCGTACGACGACCTTGATGACGTCGAGGATCGCCTGCACGCCGCCGATCCTGGCGAGCGCCGGGTTGCCGTCATCGCGCTGAGCCATTCCGGCGATCCGGTCGCGGTCGGGCATCTCGCCGGGATGACCGACGATCCGGACGCCGGCGTGCGGCAGCAGGTCGCGCTGGCGCTCGGCGAGTTCGATGGCCCGGAGGCGGCTGCAGCACTGGCAAAGGTCGTGGTCGATCCCGAACAGGCGGTGGCGACGGCAGCCGCGGATGCGCTGGCCGAATTGAAGGATCCGGCCAGCGCCGACGCTATCCTGCCGCTGGTCAGCCACGCCCATGCATTCGTCAGAATGGCGGCGCTGCGCGCCTTGAAGGAATTGCGTCGCAAGGATTCCCTGAAGCCCGCGCTCGATGCGTTGCGCGATGTCGATGCGTCGGTGCGCGTGCAGGCGATCGGCGTGATCGGCTTCCTCAAGCTGGAGGAATCGATTCCGGCCCTGACGGCAGCGACATCGGACAGCGATCCGCATGTTCGTCGCGCAGCTGTCAGCGCATTGGCCTTTTCGCACGTGAAGCCGGCGGCGGAGTCCATCACCCGCGCGCTGTCCGATACCGATTGGATGGTGCGGGAAATCGCGGCGGAAACGCTGGGCACCAATGTCAACGGCATTCAAGCAGCAGATGCGCTGATCAAGGCCACGTCGGACGAATTCTGGCAGGTGCGGTTGAAGGCGGTGCGCAGCCTCGGCAAGATGAAGGTCGCGCGTGCCGTGGCGGCGATTGGCGCTTGCATCACGCACACGCAGGCCAATCTCCGCAAGGAAGGTGCGGCCGCGCTGGGTGAAATCGCCGACCCCGCCGGTCTGATGTTCCTCGAGCCGATTGCCAATGATGCTGATCCCGAAGTTCGCAAAAATGCGCGCTGGGCGATGCAGCGTATCCTCGCGAATGAGAGCGCCACCGGATCCTGATCGAGGGATGGCGACCACGCGGCAGACCATCGCCGCGTGGCGTCTAGCGAACCGCCTGCTGGTCGAATGATCGCAGGCTTTCGGCCCGGATGAGATCGAGACACTCTTTCTTCAGCGCGATGTAGGCGGAGTCCAGCACGATCTTGCTTGTTCGGGGCCGCGGCAGATCGATGCGCAGATCGCGCAGGATGCGCCCGGGGCCAGCGCTCATCAGCAAGACCCGGTCCGCCAGAAAGATCGCCTCGTCGATATCGTGCGTAACGAACACGATCGTCGTTCCAACCTGGGCCCAAAGGCTCAGGAGGCTTTCCTGCATCACGATGCGCGTCTGCGCATCCAGGGCGCCAAAGGGCTCATCCATCAGGAGAACGCCGGGCCTATTGGCCAAAGCGCGCGCGATCGCGACGCGTTGCTGCATGCCGCCCGAAAGCGTATGCGGATAGGCATCGGCAAAT
>JAQGKA010000538.1 GCA_028290355.1 Tardiphaga sp.
CGCACGCGGCGCGAGAGATTATCGAGGTCGAACGGCTTGGTAATCATCTCCATGCCCGGCTGCAAAAAGCCCTTCGCGATCGCGGCGCTTTCGGCATAGCCGGTGATGAACAGGATTTTCAGATCGGGCCGTGTCTCGCGGGCCTGGTCGGCGAGCTGGCGACCGTTCATACCGGGCAGGCCGACGTCGGTGACCAGAAGATCGATCCGCATTTCCTCGCGCAGGATGCCAAGGCCGGCAGGGCCATCGATAGCTTCCAGCACGCGGTAGCCCTCGTCCTGCAGCATCTCCGCGATGACGCCGCGCACCACCGTCTCGTCTTCGACCACCAGCACGGTCTCACCGGTGGCGACGTGTTCGTCGTTGCGTATCGAGGCCGCTGAATCTTCCGCGGCTCCGCCATCGTGCCGCGGCAGATATAATTTGACCGTGGTGCCCTGCTCAAGCTTGCTGTCGATACTGACGTAACCATTGGACTGCCGGGCAAAGCCATAGATCATCGAAAGGCCGAGTCCTGTTCCTTGCCCGATCGGCTTGGTGGTAAAGAACGGATCGAAGGCGCGCGCCACCACCTCCGGGCTCATGCCGGTGCCGGTGTCGCTCACGGAGATGCAGATATTATCGCCGGGCGACAGCGCAGGCACTGCAGCACTGATTGAATCGATCCGCGCGTTTGCCGTCGCGATCGTCAGCCTGCCGCCCTCGGGCATGGCGTCGCGGGCGTTGATCGCGAGATTGAGCAGCGCGCTTTCCAGCTGGTTGGGATCGCACAGCGTGCACCACAGATCGGACGCCGCGACGATCTGCAGATCGAGCCCTTCGCCGATGGTCCGGCGCAGCAGGTCTTCCAGCGACACCACCAGCGCATTGACATCGACGGTCTTCGGAATCAGCGGCTGCCGGCGTGCGAATGCCAGCAGGCGATGCGTCAAGGCAGCAGCCCGGTTGGCCGAGGTCATCGCGGCATTGATATAGCGCGCGACGTTCTCGGTGCGGCCCTGGTCGAGCCGGGTCTGCATCAGATCGAGCGAGCCGACGATGCCGGTGAGCAGGTTGTTGAAATCATGCGCAATGCCGCCGGTGAGCTGGCCGACCGCTTCCATCTTCTGCGACTGCCGCAGCGCTTCTTCGGTGGCCTTCAGCCGCTCGCTTGCGGCCTTCTCCGCCGTGATGTCACGCGCCACGGCATAGTTGTACTGCTCGTCGGAGACGCCGATCCATGACAGCCAGCGATACGAGCCATCCTTGTGGCGAAAGCGGCTCTCGAACTTGACGGTGGTTTCGTCCTCGCCGGGTTTCCTGGCCTGCGCACGGGCCGCGCCGCTATCGTCGGGATGTTCCAGCCATCGCGAGGTCTTGTTCAGCAGTTCGGCTTCACTCCAGCCGAGCGTGCGGGTCCAGGCCGGATTGACGGTGCGCCAGACGCCGTTGCGATCGGCTACCAGCAGCAGATCCTGAGACACGTTCCAGATCCGGTCGCGTTCGCGGGTTTTCTCCTCGACCCGCTGTTCCAGCGTTGCATTGAGTTCAGCAAGTTTTGCGGCAAGATGGCGGGCTTCCTCTTCGCTCTTGCGCAACGCGAGGTCCGCCTGCACCTCGTCGGTCACATCGGTATGCGCGCCGACCAGCCGCAGCGCGCGGCCGTTCTCGTCGCGCTCGATCAGCGACTTCACCGAGATCCAGCGCACCTCGCCGTCGCTGGGGCGGATGATGCGATACTGCGCGCTGTATTCGCGCACCCTGCTTTGGACCGCCTCAACGAATTTCCGTTCGGTGGCTTCTCTGTCTTCGGGGTGGATGCGCCGCACCCAGTCTTCGTGAGTCTCATTGGCGGCATCCGGCGGCAGGCCGTGGACCAGCAGATATTCCGGCGAGCGGCGGTTGCTAAAGCCGGTGCGCAGATCGACCTCGAGCCCGCCGATGCGGCCGATCTGCTGTACACGGGCGAGTTCGGCCTCGCGCTCGCGCAAGGCGATGGTGGCCTGATGATCGCGCGTCACGTCGCGGCAGATGACCAGCACACCGCCGACGCCGTCGTCCCGGTCGATCGGGCTGAAACTGTACGTCCAGTACACCTGTTCAAGCCTGCCATGACGCGTGATGGGGACCAATTGGTCCTCATGCCAGGTTGCGCCACCGCCTGATATCACCTGGTCGATCTGCGGCCCGATGATCGGCCAGATCTCTTCCCAGCAGTCGCGGCCGCGCTGGCCCAGCGCGCCGGGGTGACGCTCCGGGCCCATGGTCTGCCGATAGGCGTCGTTGTAAAACTGGATCAGTTCGGGGCCCCACCAGATGAACATCGGGTGGTTGGTGTTGAGCAGAATGCGGATCGCGGTACGCAGGCTCTGCGGCCAGACATCCGGCGCGCCGATTGGACTCGACCCCCAATCGTACGCACGCATCAGCGCTCCCATCTCGCCGCCGGCGGCGAGAAAATCGGAAGACGCTGTTCTGTTGACGTCGAGCATGCGGGCGCAATCGGTACGCGAGACCCAGGCTGAATACCGGGGAAACCTAGTCGCCTGTCATGATCCGCGCAAATCCGCCCGCAAATCGCTTCGCAACTGCGCTATTTCATCAGGCCGGCGGCGGTGAGTGCGCGAGTAATGACGGCGTTGATATCGAGGGTCCGACGGCCCGGCGGATCGCGCGGGCTAAATCGGCGGTCGTCGGTGGCGCGCGGCTTTGGCTTTGGCGCGCTCGCGGTGACGATGGTATCGACCGGCACTTCGGCCGCGGTCTCGGCAACGACAGTGTTGCGCTGCGCGACCTGCTTGGTGAGTCCGAAGAACTGCGCGATGTGGTAGGACGACGAAATGCCGGCCTCGAGCAGGAACCCGCCGGCGGTGCCATAGGGCTCATCATTGCCGGCGACCGCCAGCGGCGCGCCGTGCGCCATATCCGTGATGGTGTAGGATTCCACGACGGTCTCACCGTCACTGTTCCACCAGACCTCGCGCGGATAGCCATCGACGTCAGCGGCCGACATCGGCGCCGGCGGCAGGCCGTGAACGTCGAGCCATTGCTTGACGATCTCGCCGGCATTGGCGGGATTGACGGTGCGGTCGGCGCTGCCGTGCCACACCGAAACCTTCGGCCACGGGCCAGCATGCGCGGAAGCCTGGCGGACGAAATCGCCGAGGTCGCT
>JAQGKA010000594.1 GCA_028290355.1 Tardiphaga sp.
TGCTGCTGATCGGCTACGAGTGGTTCAAGCTGGCGACGCAGAACGGATTGCCCTTCGCGATGCCGGAGCGCTCCGAGCGCGCCTCGCAGCACCAGATGCAGGCGTTCTTCGACAACCTGGTCCGCGAACTCGACAAGGTCGAATTTCTCCGTCCGGCCGAGAAGCGCGAGACCATGCTGGTCAATCTGCGCAATATCTTCAGCCGGATGGAGCCGACCAAGCAGGACATGCACACGCTGCACGGCGTGGTGATGGCGATCGCCGAAGGCCGCAAGGGCCCGGCCAAGGGCGGCGTGCTCGACGGCGAACAGGCGACGCGGTTGCGCGCGCTGCTGGCCGAGCACGGCCAGGGCGCGGCGCCCCACGAAAGCGGCACGGTCCGCGGCCTCGCGCGCCTGCTGCGCCGCAACCCCACCGATGCCGAACGCATCTTGTGGGAAGCGTTGCGCACCGACCGTCGCTTCGCAGGCACCTTCAAGCGCCAGACCCCGGTCGGCCGCCACATCCCGGATTTCGTCTCGTTTCCGCAGCGTACCGCTATCGAACTGGTCAATGCCGACGAGACCGACCTCATCGTCACCGATCGCGCGGCGCGGACGACCTGGCTGGAGGAACGCGGCTACCGCGTGGTGGCCATGCAAACCTCCGAGGTGACGTCCGATCTCGACAAGGTTCTACTGCGGCTGGAAACGGTACTGGCCGGCACCATGCCCGGCGAGGCATAGTCCGCCAACGTTGCGGTTCAACGCAGCGGCGAACGCAGGGAGGCGACCATGGCGATCAGCGCCAGCGAGAAGCGCGCGCAATTCCGCAAGCTGCACGAACAGGGCTGCTTCGTGCTGCCCAATCCCTGGGATGTCGGCAGTGCCCGATATCTGCAGCATGCCGGCTTTCAGGCGCTGGCCTCGACCAGCTCGGGCTATGCCTGGTCCACCGGGCGCGCCGACAACCACGTTACCTGCGACGATGTGATCGATCACCTGACCACGCTCTGCGCGTCGGTTGATCTGCCCGTCAATGCGGATTTCGAGGCGGGCTTCGCCGACGATCCCGAAGGCGTCGCCGCCAATGTCAGCCGCGCGGTGACGACCGGCATCGCCGGCCTGTCGATCGAAAACTCCACCGGCAAGCCGGAGCAACCGCTCTACGAGGACAAGCTCGCCGTCGCCCGCATCAAGGCGGCCCGCGCCGCGATCGACGCCGTCGATCCCGCCGTGATGCTGGTGGCACGCTGCGAAGGTTTTCTCGTCGGCGAGCGTGATCTTGCCAAGACCATTGCGCGCCTTGTCGCCTTCGCCGAGGCCGGCGCCGACTGCCTCTATGCGCCCGGCATCTACAAGCCAGAGGACATCGCCGCGGTGGTCAAGGCCGTGCATCCCAAGCCCGTCAACCTGCTGATCGTGCAGGCGACGATGACAGTGCAGGGCCTCGCCGACCTCGGCGTCCGCCGCATCAGCGTCGGCGGCGCGCTCGCGCGGAGCGCATGGGCGGGCTTTATCGGCGCGGCGAAGGAGATCGCGGAGCAGGGGACGTTTACGGCCTTCGCCGGGGCGGCGAAGGGGGCGGAGCTGAACGGGCTGTTTGCGGGGAAGTAACACTCGTCATTCCCCGGCGCGCCAAATGGCGCGCCTGAGGGCGCGAGCGCGCCAGCGAGCGAACCGCAGCCACTCCAATTGGAGTGGCGGGGAATCCCGAGATGGTAGCGGATGGACACCTCGGGATTCCGGGTCTGCATCAGCCGGCTTCGCCGTCTGCTGCATCCCGGAAAGACAGCGCGTCGGCGCGTTGCGCCGCATCCACTCACGCCTCAATACTTGGCACTCGATGCCATAGGTGATAAGAACAAATCAAGAACAATTCTCATCCCGTTGCCCGCATCCCAAAACTGGGATATTGCCATGCGTAGGCATCTTTCCATCGGCGAAAAGCCGCTCGACTGGGTGGGCTCATCGAAGCAGGATTTTTGCGCCTTTCCACTGCCGGTGCAGCGCGAGATCGGCAACGCGCTGGGGCTGGCGCAGTTCGGCGGCAAGCATCCGCGTGCCAAGCCGTGGAAGGGCGAGGGGCCGGGCGTGTTCGAGGTGGTCGACGATTTCGACGGCGACACCTACCGGGCGGTCTACACGGTGCGCTTTCGGTATGCGGTCTACGTGCTGCACGCGTTCCAGAAAAAGTCGCCGCGCGGCATCAGGACCGCGCGCGGCGACATCGAACTCATTGCGCGGCGGCTGAAGGTCGCGCGACAGGACGACGAGGCCCGTCATGGCAAGAATGACCGCTAGCAAAAGCAAGGCAGCCGATATCACCCGCGGCAGCGGCAATGTTTTCGCGGATCTGGGCTTGCCCGACGCCGAAGAGCGGCAGACCAAGCTCAGG
This sequence comes from Tardiphaga sp., assembly GCA_028290355.1. GTDB lineage: Bacteria > Pseudomonadota > Alphaproteobacteria > Rhizobiales > Xanthobacteraceae > Tardiphaga. The sequence goes on from JAQGKA010000594.1 coordinate 2,377, forward strand.
TTGGCTTACGCGCTGAATGCGGTGATCGACCGTACCAGGCTGAGCCAGGCCGCCGCCGCGGCGCGGCTCGGCCTCAACCAGCCCAAGGTCTCGGCGCTGCGCAACTACAAACTCGAAGGCTTTTCGGTGGAGCGTCTGATGACGCTGCTCACCACGCTCGATCAGGACGTCGAGATCGTCATCCGCAAAAAGCCGCGCTCCCGCGCGGCGGCGCGGATCAGTGTGGTGGCGGCGTAAGGCGCGGACGGCATGGGCGGGGTTCATGCGCGCGGCGACGGAGATTTCGGAGCAGGGCACGTTCACGGAATTCGCCCATGCGGCGAAGGGCGCGGAGCTGAACAAGCTGTTTGCGGGGAAGTAGGCAGGCGCGGACGAGGATAGCCCCGCGATTTCGTTGCCCTACTTCACGCCGAACTGCGCCATTTCTTCTGCTACATTTGGTTTCAGGGCTTGCGCTGTCGCGAGGTCGGCCTCGCCAGCGGCGAAATCGCCCTTCAATCGTTTCGCGACGCCGCGACCATACAGCGAATTTGCGAGCTTGGGATCCTTACGAAGCGCGGCGTCATAGTCAGCAAGAGCCTCGTCGAGCGAGCCCATCTTGAGATAGGTGAAGCCTCGGCTGTCGAGAACATGCGGGTCGTCTGGCTGAAGCCGTAGCGCCTCGTTGCAATCAGCAAGAGCCTTTTCAAAAGCGTCCGCGATCGCTTGGAAGAGACACAAATTATTCCAAAATCTGCCATTTTTGGGATCACGCTTACGAGCCTGCAGGTCCTGTATTGCAAGGTCATACTGACCTTTCTTGCCATAAGCGCTCGCGCGCAGTGCAAAGCCGCGAGGATTCACCCACTTCGAATTGAGTTCAATCGCTGAAGCATGGTCCGCGATCGCGCGTTCTCGGTCGCCCTGCAGCTCATAGGCTGTGCCCCGGGCGATGAGTACGGCGGAGCATCGCGGATCGAGTTTGTTGGCCGCACTCAAATCCTCGATCGCCCGATCATATTCTCGTTTGTTCAGGTAAGCGGAGCCTCTGAAGGTGAGAGCTCGGGCGTTGCGAGGGGAGAGTTGAATAGCCCTGTCGAGGTCCTCGATGGCGTGATCATGTTCAAACATGCGCTCATAGGCCTCTCCACGACCAGAGTAAGCGATCCAGGAATCGGGATCGAGTATGATCGCACGGTTGAAATCTTCCACGGCGCGGCCGAATTCATGGTGTCCATAATGGGCTTGGCCGCGAGTGATATAAAAGATGGGGTTGCTTGGATTGAGCTTGATGGCCTCGGTCAGTTGCTGCACTGAACGCTCATAACCTTCGCCATACATATGATCAACGATGGTTCTGGCAAACTCTCTTTCTCTTTCTACTGCAGCGCTGGCATTCGGAGTTTGCTCGAACGGTGCCGCGGAGGCCATGCCATGGCAGGCTGAGAGAACAAGCGCCGGCTGCGGATCGGCGGCCTGGGCGAGATGCGCTGCCCCGGCCCAAACTGTGAACGGCGCGGATAGAATCCATGCCAGCGCCGTTCGACGTATCCCCGCGTGCATTGGGTGAGCGCCCGACCTTTTGTGATTGGTACTGCACCGCCCGAGATTCACGGGGATCTCCCTCGTTACAAAGTAATAGTAATAGTAATATTGTACTGATTTAGGCGCCGCACTCAACTCGCTTGCCCGTACCCAACTTACGCTACGCCAGCAAGCGTAGCCCGGATGAGCGAAGCGACATCCGGGTTTTCCTTATTGATGCGACTCCCGCATATCGCTGCGCTCATGCGGGCTACTTGATGCGTCACGGATAGGCGCCGCCATCACGCCGCCGGCTTGCCGACACGCCACTCCACGGTAAGACCCGCTTCTGTGGCCAGGATCATCTGGACCATGCTGGGACAATGCCCTCCCAGCGCCTACCGCCTCTGCCGCGGGCCCCGCGGCCGCAGCGCCGGATGATCGCGCTCCGGCGGCGTATGGGCGTCTTCCAGCAGCGCCATTGCTTCGTCGGGGATGCGGTCGATAGTGACGCCGCCGCGGCGCATCTCTTTCAGCGCCTTGCGGATCGCGTCGTCGCGGTCGATCCAGTCCTGCCCGGTGCGCGGCGGCGCATCGAACACGCGGCGCGGGCGTCGGCGGCCCATGGCTTCCAGCCGCGCCATCTTCAGCACCTGCATGGCCTCGATCAACCGGTCGAGATCGACTGCGGGGCTATTCCACAGCTCCTGCACGCAGCGCTCGGCGAGCAGATGCAGCTTCGCCCCGAGCATGCGCAGCTTGAGCCTGCGGCTGGCGCGGGCGGTCGGCACGGTGTCAGAGGCCCGCGGCGCAAACAGGTGACGCTGCCAGCCGCCGTCGCGGGCCCAGCGCATGACGGAGTGTTTGCTGACGCCGGTCTTCGCCGCGATTTGCGTGTGGCTCAGCGTGGTCTGCTCGAACAGGCGGCGCACCGCGGCGACCGTGGCGTTGGTGTGCAGACGCTTGCAGCCTTTGGGGCGGCCGCCCGGAAGCGGCGGCGGTCCGTCATCGGCCGGATGCGGCGTCACCCGCTCCGCGGAAGAGGGGATGACCCGAATGTTGGAGGGAAAGAGCGGATAGGGCATGCAATGGATTATATGCCTATTCAGGGAAATTGCAAGCAGGGGAGCGGCGGTCATTCCGGGGCGCGGGCGGCGCAAGCCGACCGCGAACCCGGAATCTGGAGATGGTGATGAACATCTCTGGATTCCGGGCCTGCACCAGCCGGCTTCGCCGTCTGCCGCATCCCGGAATGACGGCTTTGGCGCCTCAGTCCACTCTTGTCCGCGCACCTGCAATCCCAAGCGCCTTCATCCTTGACGCCAGCGTGGTCGGCTTGAGGTCGAGCAGGTCTGCAGCGCCACCAGGGCCAAACACTTTTCCGTTGCACGCCGCGAGCGCGGCCAGGATGTTACTGCGCTCATGGTCGCGCATTTCCGCCGAAGTCATCACTGCCGGCTTCGCGTCCGCCCTGGCGCGTCCGGACCCTGCCGCCACGTGCGGCCCCGGCGCGTCCGGCAGGTCGATCCGCAATCGCCCGTTCTGCGCCAGGATCGCGGCGCGCTCGATCACGTTCTGCAACTCGCGGACATTGCCCGGCCAGTCATAGCGCGACAGCCGCCGCGCATCGCCTTCCGACAATCGCAGATCTGACTTCAGCTTTTCGCTCAGCAGAAAATGCTGCGCCAGCAGCGGAATGTCCTCGCGGCGGTCGCGCAGCGGCACCGATTCCACCGGAAATACGTTGAGCCGGAAATACAAGTCTTCTCTAAATCGCCCGCGCGACACTTCCTGCTTCAAGTTGCGGTTGGTGGCGGCGATGACGCGGACGTCGACGGTGCGCGTGCGCTCCTCGCCGACGCGTTCGAAATTGCCCTCCTGCAACACGCGCAGCAGCTTGCCCTGCAGCTCCAGCGGAATTTCGCCGACCTCGTCGAGAAACAGCGTGCCGCCGGAGGCCAGTTCGAAGCGGCCGATGCGGTCGCGCACCGCGCCGGTGAAGGCGCCACGGACATGGCCGAAGAATTCGCTCTCGAACAATTCACGCGGGATCGCCGCGCAGTTGACGCGGATCAGCGGCCGGTCGCGGCGCCCGGAGGCCTCGTGGATGGCGCGGGCGATCAACTCCTTCCCCGTGCCGGATTCGCCAGTGATCATCACCGCCGCGGTAGTCGGCGCCACCAGCTTGACCTGGCGCAGCGTCTTCTGGATCGCCTCGCTTTGTCCGATGATGCCGCGCGGATTGGTCTCGATCCTTATCTCTTCCTGCAGATAGGCGTTTTCCAGTTCGAGCCGCTCGCGCAGGCGATCGACTTCGGCGAGCGCGGCGTGCAGCTTTTCGTCGGCTTCGCGGCGCTGGCTGACATCGCGAAACACGATCACCGCGCCCACCACCATGCTGCGGTCGCGGATCGGCGTGGAGGTGTATTCGACCCACACCGGCGAGCCGTCCTTGCGCCAGAACACCTCGTTGTCGACGTTGTGCACGGCGCCGTCGCGAAACGCCGCATAGATCGGGCAATCGTGATCGGGATAGTGGCTGCCGTCGTGATGGCTGTGATGCACGATTCCGTGAATCTCCTTGCCGACGAGTTCGTCCGCGGCCCAGCCCAGCATGCGTTCGGCGGCAGGATTGACGAAGGTGGTCTTGCCCTCGGCGTTGACGCCATAGATGCCTTCGCCGGCCGCGCGCAGGATCAGCTGGTTCTCGCGCTCGATGTCCTGGAATACCCGCTCGACGCGCTGCCAGGCGGCAATGCCGCCGCGCATGTGATCCTCGGCGGCGGCATCGACGTGGCGGCGGCGGCGCTGTTCGAGATCGCTCATGGTCAGCAGCAGCAGGGAGCGCTCGCCCTGCGGCACCAGCGAGCCCGCATATTCCAGCCGCAGCGGCTGCCCGGTGGCATGGCGCGGCGTCAGCGTATTGGTCCAGTACGCACCCTTGGCGAGCACGGCCTGGGTGAACACGATCAGCGCCGGCAATTGCCCTTCATGCAGCGCGCTGATCTTGGTCAGCCGCAGCAGCGCGCGGTCATAGCCGAGCAGGGCGCAGGCGGCCGGATTGGCGTCGACGATCTGGTCGGCGTGCGGATCGAGCAGCAGCGTCGGCTCGACTGCGTAATCGAAGGTGACGGTGCGCAGGTCGGCATCGCGGGTCGTGGCGGCAAGCGTATGCGACGAGAAATCCATCACGCAAAACTCCGAGAATTCGTAATTCAATCACGAGTTTTCGTGTATCACGACTTTTCGTAGTTTCCAACCAAGGGCCGAAACGCCTGCGGCGATTGAGCATTTCCGCCGCTGCGCGGCTGGCACACTCCTTGCGTAATCATTGGCAACGCCACGCAGGAGGTCACATGTCCACATTCGACAACCCGTTCGATCCCGCTCGCCGTCTGCGCTCCGCCGGCTGCTCTTGCGGCCAGCACGCCAGCGCCAGCGAGCATGAGGCCAGCCTGCAGCCGGCGATGCCATGCGTGGCTCCCGAGAGCGAGGCGCAGCGCTATGAGGGCGTGGTGGCCTCCGCGGTGATGCGCGCGGTGTTTCCGAGGGAGGTAGCGCGGCGCGCCTTCCTGAAATCGGTCGGTGCGTCCTCGGCGCTCGCCGTGCTGTCGCAGTTCTTCCCGATCAAGATGGCGACCGAAGTGTTCGCACAGGGCGCCGGCAAACTCGAAAAGACCGATCTCAAGGTCGGCTTCATTCCGATCACCTGCGCGACGCCGATCATCATGGCGCATCCGCTCGGCTTCTATACCAAGCAGGGCCTCAACGTGGACGTGGTGAAAACCGCCGGCTGGGCGGTCATCCGCGACAAGGCGATCAACAAGGAATACGACGCCGCGCACATGCTGGCGCCGATGCCGATCGCGATCTCGCTCGGCCTGGGATCGACGCCGATCCCGTTCACGGTGCCGGCGATCGAGAACATCAATGGGCAGGGCATCACGTTGGCCATGAAGCACAAGGACAAGCGCGACCCGAAGGACTGGAAGGGCTTCAAGCTCGCCATCCCCTTCGACTATTCGATGCACAATTACCTGCTGCGCTACTATCTCGCCGAACACGGCATCGATCCCGATACCGACGTGCAGCTGCGCTCGGTGCCGCCGCCGGAAATGGTCGCCAATCTGCGCGCCGACAACATCGACGGCTTCCTTGCGCCTGACAATATTTGCCAGCGCGCGATCTATGACGGCGTTGGCTTCATGCACATTCTGTCGAAGGAAATCTGGGATGGCCATCCGTGCTGCAGCTTCGCCGCCAGCAAGGAGTTCATCACCACGTCGCCGAACTCGTTTGCGGCGCTGACCCGCGCCATCGTCGATGCCACCGCCTACGCGTCGAAGGCGGAGAACCGCAAGTCGATCGCGGAAGCCATTGCGCCCGCGAACTATCTGAACGCGCCGCCGGTGGTGCTGGAGCAGGCGCTGACCGGCACCTATGCGGACGGGCTCGGCAACATCAAGACCGACGCCAAGCGCGTCGATTTCGATCCGTTCCCGTGGCAGTCCTTCGCGGTGTGGATGATGACGCAGATGCAGCGCTGGGGCCAGATCAAGGGCGACGTCGACTACAAGGGCGTCGCCGAGCAGGTCTATCTCGCCGCCGACACCGCCAAGGTCATGAAGGAAATGGGCCTGACGCCGCCGGCCACCTCGTACAAATCCTTCCAGGTGATGGGCAAGACCTTCGATCCCGAGAAACCCGCGGAATATCTGGCGAGCTTCAAGATCCGGAAGGCGACGTAATGAACAGCCTCGTGTCCCGGACGCGATGCGGCACTGCGCACGACGTGCGATGTGCTGCTTCGCAGATCCGGGACCCATTCCTGCATCGCGCAACGCGTGGGTCCCGGGTCTGCGGCGCACCACGTCGCTGCGCGACGTACTGCACCGCGCCCGGGACACGGACCGCAACGCCATGATCTTCTCCCTCCGCTTCCGCGCCGCGATCGTGTCGATCCTGATCCTCGCGGCCTTCCTCGGCACGTGGCA
>JAQGKA010000614.1 GCA_028290355.1 Tardiphaga sp.
CCGCCGGTCTCCGAAATCTCGGCAATGCGGTCGAACATCAGCATCGGCGGCAGCGGCAGCTGCGCATTACCGGCGCCAAACAGCTCACCGCGGCCACACGCCAGCAGATCCTCGTATTCGTAGCTGCTGCGCTTGTCCTGAATCATTCCCGGCCTTCCACATCGATAAATTGTGTTTTTGCGCAAAACTGACCCGGATGGACCAGAACACGCAGAATTGTTTCAGATCGGACCGAAATTCGCCCGCCCCGCCGCGGGCTCTCTATCATAGGCTTATGAGGCGGCAAAGCGGCGCCTTGACCGGGTTCGGCCGCATATTGACCGTTCGGCGAGAGTCCGGACGAGCCGCCCGGTGGGCGCATGGCTCCCAGTTGCGAAAACCTTGCATCTACAGCCATAACTTCCTATAGTTGTTTGTGGTTCAGTGTTTTTTTTGAGTGTGAACGGCAGGATAACTGACGTGGATATGACTGACAGCGCTACGCATACGCATGATGACGCCGCCGCGGTTGCGGAAATCAATCATGGCCGCCAGCCGGCGCTGACCGGTTGCCCGTGGCATGACGTCAACGAAATGCTGCAGTCCGTCGGCCTGCGCCCGACCCGTCAGCGCATGGCGCTGGGCTGGCTGCTGTTCGGCAAGGGCGCCCGCCATCTGACGGCGGAAATGCTCTACGAGGAAGCCACCCTGGCGAAAGTGCCGGTATCGCTGGCCACCGTCTACAACACCCTGAACCAGCTCACCGATTCCGGCCTGCTCCGCCAGGTCAGCGTCGACGGCACCAAGACCTATTTCGACACCAACGTCACCGCGCATCACCACTATTACCTCGAGAACAACCACGAGCTGGTCGACATCCCCGATCCGCACATGGTGCTGCAGAAGATGCCCGACGTCCCCGAGGGCTACGAAATCAGCCGCATCGACATGGTCGTCCGCCTGCGCAAGAAGCGCTGAGCCGCTTCACTTTTTTACTTTCTACAGCAATCCCATTCTGAACCGTCATCCTGAGGTGCTCGCCGTCTTCGGCGAGCCTCGAAGGATGCATGTTCAGCACCTGTGGCCATCCTTCGAGGCCGTCGCAAGTGCGACGGCACCTCAGGATGACGGCTGAGTAAGTTGGAGCTCTTCTTACCCTCCTTCCTTCTCCCCTTGTGGGAGAAGGTGGCGCGGCCCGACGGCGCTCTTGCGCCGGCGCGTCGGAGAGGGGGCTTTGGGCTCGGAGTTCGTGGCTACCCCTCACCCGTCTTCGCTTCGCGAAGCCACCCTCTCCCACAAGGGGAGAGGGAAGAAAGATCAGCGCCCGTCGCTTAGCAAGTCCGCTTCAATCCACCTTCTCGTCGGCGTAGACGCCCCACAGCCGCTGCTGTTCGATCCAGCCATCGAAACCGGTGCCGATGACGCGGCACCAGCCGTTGTTGCAGCGCTTCACCTGCGCGACCACGCCGGCCTGCAGCCTGGCCGCGACCGCACTCTTCGAATCCGGACTGTCATAGATCGACGCCAGATCGTCCTTGGTCTTCATGGTGACCACCGCGGTGCGGCGGCCGGACAGCAGGGAATGATAGACCCAGCCCTCGGCACCCTCGGAATCCCGCACCCGGCGCCAGTTCTCGTATTCGGCGGTGATTTCTACCGGCAAGCCCGACTTGGTGTAGACCCAGGCGACGTCATTGTCCTTGGTGGGGCCGGCGCGGACATTCACATGGTCGGACTTCAGGCTGACATAGCGCGGCACCGGCAGGCCGCTGGCGCCGACCTGCGTATCCTTCGACGTATCCCGGGCGGCAAAGCCCGAATCCACCGACGCACCGAGCAACGCACCTGCGAACAAAACCACGCACACAAAACGCCTGAACGCCATCCACCCAACCCCGACCGATTCCACTCGCCGCCGCGCCGCACACGTCCGCTGGGTTCTTGTTTTGGCTTGGCCTTCTGCTAGAGAGGACCGAAGCCCAAGACGCCAAAAAGGCGTCGGGGAACCCGAGGAAACGGTGAGATCGCGCGATCGCGGCAGTTTCGAGCAACCGGGTTAATGCGGACTGAACAGGCAAGCCAAAGCGCGAGTGAGCAAGACATGTCGGTCAAGAAAAAACCTCTGGTCGTCGTCACGCGCAAGCTGCCGGATTCCGTCGAGACCCGGATGCGCGAATTGTTCGACGCGCGGATCAATCTCGAGGACCAGCCGCTGACGCCGGAAGAGCTTGCCGAAGCGGTGCGCACCGCCGACGTGCTGGTGCCCACCGTCACCGACGAAATCACCAAGGAATTGCTCGAGCAGCCCGACTGCAAAGTGAAGCTGATCGCCAATTTCGGCAACGGCGTCGACAACATCGACGTGATCGCCGCGCATGCCCGCGGCATCACCGTCACCAACACGCCGAAGGTGCTGACCGAAGACACCGCCGACATGACCATGGCGCTGATTCTCGCGGTGCCGCGACGCTTGATCGAAGGCGCCTCGATCCTCACCGACGGCAAGGACTGGCCGGGCTGGTCGCCGACCTGGATGCTCGGCAAGCGGCTCGGCGGCAAGCGGCTGGGGATCATCGGCATGGGCCGGATCGGCCAGGCGGTGGCGCGCCGCGCCCGCGCCTTCGGGCTGCAGATCCACTATCACAACCGCAAGCCGGTGGCCCCGAAGATCGCCGACGAACTCGGCGCCACCTATTGGGACTCGCTCGACCAGATGCTGGCGCGGATGGACATCATCTCGGTGAACTGCCCGCACACGCCAGCGACCTTCCATCTGCTGTCGGCGCGGCGGCTCAAGCTGATCCGCAAGGATGCCTATATCGTCAACACCGCGCGCGGCGAGGTGATCGACGAGGAGACGATGACAAAACTGATCGAGACCGGCGACATCGCCGGCGCCGGCCTCGACGTGTTCGAGCACGAACCCGCGGTGAATCCGAAGCTGGTGCGCCTCGCGAAGGCCGGCAAGGTGGTGCTGCTGCCGCATATGGGCTCGGCCACCATCGAAGGCCGCGTCGAGATGGGCGAGAAGGTCATCATCAACATCCGCGCCTTCCTCGACAACCACAAGCCGCCGGACAGGGTGTTACCGAGCATGCTGTAGTTTCTCTGTAACGCGACAGCGCCGATGGCCTCCCTCCCCCCGCGCGAAGCGAAGCTTCGCTAGGCGGGGAGGGTCGACCGAACGACGGCGATGCGCAGCATCGGCGGAAGTGGAGGTCGGGGTGGGGGTACCGCGGGCGCCGGCACTCGTGGCACCCCCACCCCCGACCCCTCCCCGCAAGGGGGATCGTTGCGTAATTCGCGTTCTGTGATTCAATGCTGAGGAGCATTGGATCGGAGGCGGATGATGGCGGAGCGGGATCAGCTGAGCCTTGCGGAAGCGCTGGTGTCGCACAAGGTGGGGCGCAACGAGACGCTGGACCGGCTGATCCGGGACGTGAAGTGGTACCGGTTCGAGAAGCTGCTGGCGCGGCTGAAGCCCGAGGGTGCGGGTCGGCCGCCCTATGATCCACTACTGATGCTGAAGGCGTTGCTATTGCAGCAATGGTACCGGCTGTCGGATGCAGAGCTGGAAGAAGCGTTGAACGATCGGGTCTCGTTCCGGCGGTTTCTGGGGCTGTCGCTGGAAGACGCAGCGCCGGATCACACCACCTTGTGCCGGTTCCGCAACCGGCTGGTCGAGGAAGGGCTTACCGACAAGCTGTTCGGCGAGTTCGAGAAGCAACTCGACCAGCGCGGCCTGCTATTGAAGCGCGGCACCATGATCGATGCCGGCCTGGTGGCAACGTCGTATCGCCCGGATTCATCCCATAGCGAGCGCGTGTCGGTCGATCCCGATGCGAAGCTTACGGCGCGCAAAGGCCGGCCTGGCACGCATTACGGCTACAAGATGCATGCCGGCGTCGATCAGACCTCGCGGCTGATCCGCCGGCTGAAGCTGACGCCGGCCAACGTCAACGACACCGTGCCGGCCGACGAGATGGTGAGCGGCGACGAGCAGGCGGTCTATGCCGACAAGGCCTATGCCAAGCGCGCGCGGAATGCCTGGCTGGTCAGTCTCGGCATCAAGCCGCGCATCATGCACAAGAGCAATGGCGGCGGTCGCAAGGTTCGCGCGTCGGAGCATCGCCATAACCGGCTGATCAGCAGGATCAGGGCCGAGGTCGAGGGTGTATTTGCTACGCTGAAGCGATGGATGGGCTTCGACTGCGTGCGC
>JAQGKA010000037.1 GCA_028290355.1 Tardiphaga sp.
CCGAGCATGCCAGCCATCAGACAAGCCATCCTCGACCTTTTCGTGCGGCCTCCACCATTACGATGCACGCACTGTGAGATGCTGCTCGCAGGCCGCCTTCAGCCAAATCTGCCAAAGTAGTGCTAGGCTACGCGCACGGTGCTGAGGAACTTGTCGACTTCGCTCTTCAGGCGGTTGCTTTCGATCGACAGCGACTGCGCCGCCGACAGCACCTGGCTTGACGCCGAGCCGGTCTCGCTGGCGCCGCGGCTGACCTCGGTGACCTCGTTGGCGACCTGGGTGCTCAATTGCGCGGACTGCTGGACGTTGCGGGCGATCTCCTGCGTCGCGGCGCCTTGCTCTTCGACCGCTGCTGCGATCGCGGAGGACACTTCCGAGATCAGCGTGATGGTCGAGCCGATCTCCTTGATGGTGACGACGGTGTCGGCGCTGGCCGCCTGCATGCCGGCGATCTGGGCGCTGATCTCGTCGGTGGCCCTCGCGGTCTGCGACGCCAGGGCCTTGACCTCGGCGGCAACCACCGCAAAGCCGCGGCCGGCTTCGCCCGCGCGGGCCGCTTCGATCGTCGCGTTGAGCGCCAGCAGGTTGGTCTGCTCGGCTACCGCGGTGATCAGCTTCACCACATCATCGATCCGCGCCGTCGCTTCGGACAGCTTGGCGATGCTTTGATTGGTTTTCTCGGCCTGCAGCACGGCGGTGCTGGCGATGCGGTTGGATTCGTGGACCTGGCGGCCGATCTCGTTGACCGAGGAGGTGATCTCCTCGGTGGCGGCGGCGACCGACTGGATGTTGTCCGACACCATGTGCGAAGCCGACGCGGCCGATCCGGACAGTGACATCGTTACGTCCGAAGTCCGGGTCAGCGTCGTCGCCGAGGCTTCCAGTTCGGTCGAGGCGGAGGAGAGCGACCCGACGAGTTCGCCGATCATCGCCTCGAAATCGCGCGTCGCCTTGCTGATGGTTTCGGCGCGCGCGCCCTTCACGGCCGACTCCGCGCCGGCCGCTTCATCGGCGGACCGTTTGGCGATCAGCGCATCCTTGAAGATCTGCAGCGCACTGGCGATCCGTCCGATCTCGGTGGTTTCGCCCTGGTGGGGAATCTCCGCCGACAATTCGCCTGATGTCAGTTGACCCATCGGCTTCAAGATCGAGGCGATGCCGCGCGCGATGTCGCGCACCAGATAGATCGCCGCGCCGAGGCCGAGCACGACGGCGGCGCCGAGCAGGATGATCATCATGCGGACGGCGCTGGAATAGGTGTCCTCCGCCGTCGTACCGGCGACCTCTGCACCCTTGTCGTTCAATTCGACGAGCTTCGCCAATGTCGCGTCCATCGCGCGGCCGACAGGAACGACTTTTTTGGCGTTGATGTCCTTGGCCGCGGCCAGATCGCCCTTGGTGGCGAGCGCTTGCACGTCGGTCGACCCGCCGATGAACTCTTTCCATTGCGCGTCGAGCTTGTCGGCGAGTTCGCGCTCGGCCGGCGAGGATATCAATGGCCGATACGCCTTCGCGGCCTTCTCGAAATCGGCCTTGCGGGCGGCGAGGTTCTTGTCGACGTCCGGACGATCGGCATCCGCGACGATCAGGTGATCGCGCAGCACGGCGCGAAACCGCGCCGACTGCACCCGCATCTCGCCGATCCAGCGGACGCTCGGCAGCCACTGCTTCTGGATATCCTGGGTCGCCGCATTGATGGCGCGCATCTGGACAAAGGCGAGGCTGCCGATAACCGCAATCACGAGAAACAGAAATGCGACGATGACAAACAGCTTGGCGCTGATCGAATATCTGGCGAGCACGAAATGATCCTCGGCTGTTCGAGGCCGCGATTTCGACCGGCAAGAGCGACGGCTGAAGGAGCGTGGCAGGGCAATCGGAATGAGCAGCAAGTTCCAGTTGAATCGCCTGCCTTCAAAACGGGCAGGGCTCACGACCCCACAGTGAATGCGAGGTGGTCAACGTTCCGTAAATATTGAATAAAATACCACCTTAAGCCCTTGATTTGGTGTTGGGATACCCGCGTTCGCAACACCTCGATACCGGCTGTATGCGCGCAGCAAAATAGACATAACCGTGCAATGTCAGAGGCTTCCCGCACTGCGTGTGTGAAGGTTGGTTGCTGGCTTGAGCGTGCAGTGCACGCTCAATTGGGGGTGTCGCTGGCCCTCTGTCGATCATGCTTTTCCGGGATGCTGCGACCACCGGCGCTCGGTTGCCGCGCCGGGTCCGGTCGGGTAAACCCTGCGCTTCGCGCTTGGCCGCGAACCGATTCCGCCCTCTGACGCCCTTCCAGGATTTTCATGCATCGCTACCGGTCTCACACCTGCGGCGCGCTCCGCGACAGCCATATCGACCAGACCGTCCGCATCTCCGGCTGGTGCCACCGCATTCGCGACCATGGCGGCGTGCTGTTCATCGACCTGCGCGACCATTATGGCCTGACGCAATGCGTCGCCGATCCGGATTCGCCGGCGTTCAAGGATGCCGAGAAACTGCGCTCGGAGTGGGTGGTCCGTATTGACGGCAAGGTGCGGCGCCGGCCTGACGGGACCGAGAACGTCGATCTGCCCACCGGCGCGGTCGAGATTTATGTCACGTCCATCGAGGTGCTGGGCGCTGCAGCGGAATTGCCGCTGCCGGTGTTCGGCGATCAGGAATATCCCGAGGACATCCGGCTGAAGTACCGCTTCCTCGACCTGCGCCGCGAAAAACTGCACCAGAACATCATGACCCGCGGCGCCATCGTCGACTCGATGCGCAAGCGGATGAAGGAGCAGGGCTTCTTCGAATTCCAGACGCCGATCCTGACGGCGTCGTCGCCGGAAGGCGCGCGCGACTTCCTGGTACCGAGCCGCATTCATCCCGGCCGCTTCTACGCGCTGCCGCAGGCGCCGCAGCAGTACAAGCAGTTGCTGATGATGTCGGGCTTCGACCGCTACTTCCAGATCGCGCCGTGTTTCCGCGACGAAGACCCGCGCGCCGACCGGCTGCCGGGCGAGTTCTATCAGCTCGATCTGGAAATGAGCTTTGTCGAGCAGGAGGACGTGTTCGCCGCCGTCGAGCCGGTCATCACCGGCGTGTTCGAGGAATTCGCCAAGGGCAAGCCGGTCACCCACAACTGGCCGCGCATCGCCTATGCGGATTCCTTGCGCAAGTACGGCAGCGACAAGCCCGACCTGCGCAACCCGATCGAGATGCAGAACGTCTCCGAACACTTCCGCGGCTCCGGCTTCAAGGTGTTCGCGCGGATGCTGGAAGACGACAAGAACCAGGTCTGGGGGATCCCCGGACCGGGCGGCGGCAGCCGCGCGTTCTGTGACCGGATGAATTCCTGGGCGCAGGGCGAGGGTCAGCCCGGCCTCGGCTACATCATGTGGCGCGAAAGCGGTGAGGGCGCTGGCCCGCTCGCCAACAACATCGGTGCGGAACGTACCGAAGCGATCCGCGTGGCGCTGGCCCTGAAGGCCGGCGATGCCGCGTTCTTCGTCGCCGGCGATCCCGCCAAGTTCTACAAGTTCTCGGGGCTGGCGCGTACCAAGCTCGGCGAGGACCTGAGCCTGATCGACAAGGAGCGTTTTGAGCTCGCGTGGATCGTCGATTTCCCGATGTACGAATACAATGAGGACGACAAGAAGATCGACTTCTCGCACAACCCGTTCTCGATGCCGCAGGGTGGCATGGATGCGCTCACCAGCAAGGATCCGCTGACCATCAACGCGTTCCAGTACGACATCACCTGCAACGGCTACGAGATCGCGTCGGGCGGCATCCGCAACCATCGCCCGGATGCGATGGTGAAGGCGTTCGAGATCGCCGGCTATGGCGAGAGCGACGTGGTCGAGCGCTTCGGCGGCATGTACCGCGCGTTCCAGTATGGCGCGCCGCCGCATGGCGGCATGGCGGCAGGTGTCGATCGCATTGTGATGTTGCTCTGCGGTACCAACAACCTGCGCGAGATTTCGCTGTTCCCGATGAACCAGCGCGCCGAAGACCTGCTGATGGGCGCGCCGTCCGACGTCACGCCGAAGCAGTTGCGCGAACTACACATCCGGCTCAATCTGCCGGAAAACTGATCTGATCTGGTCCAATAACAAAACATACATTCGAAGTCGGAAGCGCGGGAGCGTCCATGTCATCCTATTCTGAAGATCTCAGCTCCGCGGCGCTGGCCTATCATCGTCTTCCGCGTCCCGGCAAACTCGAGATCCAGGCGATCAAGCCGCTCGCCAACCAGCGCGATCTGGCACTGGCCTATTCGCCGGGCGTCGCGGCGGCCTGTCTGGCGATTGCCGCCGATCCCAACGAGGCGGCGACGCTGACGATCCGCGCCAATCTGGTGGCGGTGGTCTCGAACGGCAGCGCCGTGCTCGGGCTCGGCAATATCGGCCCGCTGGCGTCGAAGCCGGTGATGGAAGGCAAGGCGGTTCTGTTCAAGAAATTCGCCGGGATCGACGTGTTCGACATCGAGATCGCCGCCGACACCATCGAGCGCGTGGTCGAAACCGTCGCCGCACTGGAGCCGACCTTCGGCGGCATCAACCTCGAGGACATCAAGGGCCCTGAGTGTTTCGAGATCGAGGCGCAGCTCAAGGAGCGCATGAAGATCCCGGTGTTCCACGACGACCAGCATGGCACCGCCATCATCGTCGGCGCCGCGATCAAGAACGCGCTGCTGCTGAACGGCAAGAAGCTGAAGGACGTCAAGATCGTCTGCTCCGGCGCCGGTGCGGCGGCGATCGCCTGCCTCAATCTGCTGGTGTCGCTCGGCGCGCAGCGCAAGAACATCTGGGTCTGCGACATCGACGGCGTCGTCCATGAAGGCCGCAACACGCTGATGGATCGCTGGAAGGCGGTCTACGCGCAGAAGACCGACAAGCGCGTGCTTGGCGAAGTCATCGGGGGCGCCGACATCTTCCTGGGCGTGTCCGCGCCGAACGTGCTGACGCCTGACATGGTCAAGCAGATGGCGGACAAGCCGCTGGTGATGGCGCTGGCCAATCCGACTCCGGAAATCATGCCGGACGAGGCCCGTAAGGCGCGGCCGGACGCGATGATCTGCACCGGGCGTTCGGACTTCCCGAACCAGGTCAACAACGTGCTGTGCTTCCCGTTCATCTTCCGCGGCGCGCTCGATTGCGGTGCCACCGCGATCAACGAAGCGATGAAGCACGCGGCGGTCGATGCCATCGCGCAGCTGGCGCAGGACCCGCCGTCGGATGCGGTCGCCCCCGGCTTTGACAGCGGCGAGACCCAGGGCTTCGGTCCGGGCTCGTTGATTCCGAGCCCGTTCGATCCCCGCCTGATCCTGCGCATCGCGCCGGCGGTGGCGAAAGCGGCGATGGA
>JAQGKA010000565.1 GCA_028290355.1 Tardiphaga sp.
TCAGATCTCCGCGCCGACACCGGCGGCTCCAGCCGTGTCGCGCCGCGCGGGCTTCCCCAGCCGGGCGCCGGTGGCTACCCGCTGGAGTCGCTGTCGCTCGACATCGGCCGTCTGATGGACCGTTCGCTGGTCGCCGAAATGTGGGATCGCTATCAGCGCGGCGAGCGCAAGGCCTTCAGCAAGCGGCTCTACACGCCCGCCGGCCAGAAAGCCTTCGACGAAGTCAGCCGCAAGTATCGTTCCGACCGCAACTTCAAGCAGACGGTGGATCGCTACATCACCGAGTTCGAGCGTCTGCTCGACGAGGTCGCCCGCGACGAACGCGGCCCCGCCGCACTGCGCAGCCACCTGACCTCGGAAACCGGACTGGTCTACACCCTGCTCGCGCATTCCGCGGGCCGGCTGGGATAAGCTTCTAAAAAACGAATGAGAAAAAGCGGAGGCAGTAATGCCTCCGCTTTTTTATTGAACTTCGCAGGGTGAGGCAGAGGAGCGCCGTCACCCTGAGGTGCGAGCCCTTGCGAGCCTCGAAGGGCGACGGCGCAGGACACCATCCTTCGAGGCGAGCCGAAGACGGCTCGCACCTCAGGATGACGATTTTTGCGTTTGTCGCTCCTATCTTGATTATATTCCCCTGCATCCCGTTCGCGAGGGGCGTTTCATGAGACGTCTTGAAGTGGGGCGGGAGGCGGCGCCTGCGGGCGGGGGGAGGACGTATCCCCGCGCACTCGGGAGGCCGGGGGTCACCGTCCGTGCCCACTACGGGGCGCTGCCTTCAATGGCTGGACGTGGACAGGTGGAAGGCGGGCGAAATCCCGCTGGAGCAGTCCTGGTGGCTGCAAGCCTGGCCCGGAAGTACGGTCCCCCGGACAGAAATCGCCGCGGTGGCGCGCCGAAAGGCGTTGCGCGATTGCAGCTTCGTCGCCGACGGCGAAGCGGATCGCGACAGTGCTACCAACCGCGCCTTTCGGCGCGCTGCTCCCCTCATGGTCTTGAGGGGAAACTTCGCAAACCTCGGACTCTTCGGAGCCGCGAGAATGCAAGAGCTTGGCTGTTTGAAATTTTGCATCGGAAGAGATGAGGCACGGCATTCGCCACCCCCACATACTGTCATCGCCCGGCTCGACCGGGCGACCCAATATCGCAGAGCGCGCATGATTCATCGCGGCCGCTCTGCAATACTGGATCCCCGCTTTCGCGGGGATGACATCAGAGCGCGGAGCGACGCCATGCGCCCCCTCTTCTCACCCCTTCTTCTTCACATCCTTGATGCTGGAAAACACGATGCCTTCGGCGCGCTCCTTGGTGTAGCCGAGATAGAATTCGTTCTTGGCCAGAAACACCGGATCACCATCGACGTCGTCGGCGACGCCGGAATTGTTGGCGGTGACGAAGGCGTCGAGCTTCTTGCGGTCGTCGCAGGAGATCCAGCGCGCCAGCGAGAATTCCGACACCTCGAAGCTCACCGGCAGCTGATATTCAGCGTCGAGCCGCGCCTTCAGCACGTCGAGCTGCAACGGACCGACGACGCCAACCAGAGCCGGCGCGCCGTCGCGCGGGCGGAACACCTGCACGACGCCCTCCTCCGACATCTGCTGCAAGGCTTCCTTCAGCTTCTTCGCCTTCATCGCATCGCCGAGCCGAACGCGGCGGACGATTTCCGGCGCGAAGCTGGGCACACCGATGAAGTTGAGATCCTCGCCATCGGTCAGCGTGTCGCCGATCCGCAACGTGCCGTGGTTGGGAATGCCGACCACGTCGCCGGCGAAGGCTTCGTCGGCCAGCGCGCGGTCCTGCGCGAAGAAGAACTGCGGGCTCGTCAGGCTCATGTTCTTGCCGGTGCGCACCAGCTTGGCCTTCATGCCGCGCGTCAGCTTGCCCGAGCACAGCCGCGCGAACGCAATACGATCGCGATGGTTCGGATCCATGTTGGCCTGGATCTTGAACACGAAGGCGCTCATGCGCGGCTCGTCGGCCTCGACCTTGCGCAGGTTGCTTTCCTGCGCGCGCGGCGCCGGTGCGAACTGGCCCAGCCCCTGCAGCAGATCGCCGACGCCGAAATTGCGCAGCGCCGAGCCGAAATACACCGGCGTCATGTGGCCCTCGCGGAACGAGGCGAGGTCGAACGGCTTGCTGGCTTCCTTGACCAGCGCCAGCTCGTCGATGATCTCGCTGACGTCGAGATTGGGATTGCGGCCGGCGAGTTCGGCGACGTCGATCTTCTCCGCCGCACCGGTCTTGGGGCCACCGCCCTCAAGCAGGCGAATGCCGCCGGTGTGAATGTCGTAGGTGCCGAGGAAATCGCGGCCGCGGCCGACCGGCCAGGTCATCGGCGTGGTGTCGAGCGCCAGGGTCTTTTCGATCTCGTCGAGGAGATCGAAGGTGTCGCGGCTCTCGCGGTCCATCTTGTTGATGAAGGTGATGATCGGGATATCTCTGAGACGACACACCTCGATCAGCTTCAGCGTACGAGCTTCGATGCCTTTTGCCGCGTCGATCACCATCACGGCGGAATCGACCGCGGTCAGGGTGCGGTAGGTGTCTTCCGAAAAGTCCTCATGGCCCGGCGTGTCCAAAAGGTTGAACACCAGGTTCTGGAACTCGAAAGTCATCACCGAGGTGACCACGGAGATGCCGCGGTCACGCTCGATCTTCATCCAGTCGGAACGGGTGTTGCGGCGCTCGCCCTTGGCCTTGACCTGGCCGGCGAGATTGATGGCGCCGCCGAACAGCAGCAGCTTTTCGGTCAGCGTGGTCTTGCCGGCGTCGGGATGCGAGATGATCGCGAAGGTGCGGCGGCGCGCGACCTCCGCGGCAAGCGAGGACTGCACAGGCGATTCGGTGGGGAGAGCGATGTCGGACATAAACGTGCCTGTGGCAGGGAAACCGGGCGCAATCAAGGGGATTTGCGCGGGAATGCCGCAGTTGCGGATGGTTGCGGGACTGTTCCCTGAGCCACATATAGGGGCAGCGAGGACGACCTCCAATCATCATCATCCGCAGGGACGGCCCTGCCTAACGCGGAGGCCGTTCTATGGCTTGGCTATTGTTGTTCGTTGCGGGTTTGCTGGAAGTCGGCTGGGCGGTCGGGCTGAAATATACCGAAGGCTTTACCCGCCTGGTGCCGTCGGTGCTGACCCTGATGAGCATGACCGCTAGCGTCGGCATGCTGGCCTTGGCGCTGAAATCACTGCCGATGGGAACCGCTTATGCGGTGTGGACAGGCATCGGCGCGGTTGGAACCGCCATTCTCGGCATAGCCCTGTTCGGCGACCCCGCCGGCACCGCACGGATTGCCTGCATCGGCCTGATCGTCGCCGGAATCGTCGGGCTGAAGCTGGCGACGTAACGCCTAGAAGCTGACGTGCAGCAGCTTCACCGCCCAGTAGGACAGCGCGGCCACCAGCGCTGAAGCCGGGATCGTGATCACCCAGGCATAGACGATCGAACTCGCCACATTCCAGCGCACCGCGGAGACGCGGCGCGCGGCACCGACGCCGACGATGGCGCCGGTGATGGTGTGGGTGGTCGAGACGGGAACGCCGAGGAACGTCGCCATGAACAGCGTGGCGGCGCCGCCGGTCTCGGCGCATAAGCCCTGCATCGGCGTCAGCTTGGTGATGCGCAGCCCCATGGTGCGGACGATGCGCCAGCCACCCATCAGCGTGCCCAGCGCCATCGCCGACTGGCAGGCCAGCACCACCCAGAACGGCACCGAGA
>JAQGKA010000103.1 GCA_028290355.1 Tardiphaga sp.
GGCTCTACAAGATCGGCATGCCGTGGCCGCTGGAGCCGCAAGGCGTGCGCGAATTCGCGGTCGGGCTCGAGGAGATCCTGATCGTCGAGGAGCGCCGCGAGATCGTCGAGAACCAGGTCAAGCAGGAGCTGTTCAACTGGCGCGACGACGTCCGCCCCCGCATCGTCGGCAAGATGGACGAGCATGACAAGCGCTTCCTGCCGTTCGCCGAGGAACTCGGCGTCGCCTCGCTGGCAAGTTCACTCACCGAGCGGTTGCTGCGGCTGAACCTCAATCCCGAGATCGCCGCGATGCTGCGCGCCAAGGCGGACTGGTTCAACGGCCGCCAGGCCACGCAGATGCAGGCGGTGGCGCCGGTTACCCGCACGCCGTATTTCTGCTCGGGCTGCCCGCACAACACCTCGACTAAGGTGCCTGAAGGCAGCCGCGCCTTCGCCGGCATCGGCTGCCACTTCATGGCGCTGTGGATGAACCGCAGCACCGAAACCTTCACCCATATGGGCGGCGAGGGGGTGCCCTGGACCGGGATCGCGCCATTCACCAACGAGGAGCACGTCTTCGCCAATCTCGGCGACGGCACTTACTTCCACTCCGGAAGCCTCGCGATCCGTCAGGCGGTCGCGTCGAAAGCCAATATCACCTACAAGATTCTCTACAACGACGCGGTGGCGATGACCGGTGGTCAGCACCATGACGGTGACCTCTCGCCGCAGAAGATCACGTTCCAGCTGCACTCCGAGGGCATCCGCGACATCTACCTTGTCTCGGAAAACCCGGATGCCTATCCGGCGTCCAGCATCGCGCCGGGCGTCAAGCTCGCGCATCGCGACGAGCTCGATCATGTGATGAAGACGCTGCGCGAGGTGCCGGGTTGCTCGGCGATCGTGTTCGTGCAGACCTGCGCCGCCGAAAAGCGCCGCCGCCGCAAGCGCGGCACGCTGGAAGATCCGCAGCGCCGCGTCATCATCAATCCCTCGGTCTGCGAAGGCTGCGGCGATTGCTCGGTGCAGTCGAACTGCATTTCGGTGGAGCCGCTGGAGACCGCGTTGGGCCGCAAGCGCACCATCAACCAGTCCTCCTGCAACAAGGACTATTCCTGCCTGAAGGGATTCTGCCCGTCCTTCGTCACCGTCGATGGCGGCAAACTGAAGCGCAAGGCGCCGGTCGAACTCGGCAGCATCGGCATCCTGCCGGAGCCATTGACGCGTCCAGGCCTTGAGCGGCCTTACAACGTCGCCGTCGGCGGCGTTGGCGGCACCGGCGTGCTGACCATCGGCGCGCTGCTCGGCATGGCCGCGCATATCGAGGGCAAGGCGAGCATGATCCTGGACATGTCCGGTCTTGCACAGAAGGGTGGTGCGGTGCTGAGCCACGTCCGTCTCGCCGAAACCACGGAGGAGGTGACCTGTTCGCGCATCGTCACCGGCACCGCCGATCTCTTGATCGCCGCCGACGAAGTGGTGGCAATTGCGAAAGACACCATCGGGCTGTGCGAGTCCGGTCGTACCACCGGCATCGTCAACACGCATCTGATTCCGATCGCGGATTTCGTCCGCAACCGCGATTTCAATTTCCAGACCCGCAAGGTCAACAACGTGCTGGAAATGTCGCTGCGCAAGGAGTCGACGTTCCTCGATTTCACCAAGGCCGCTGAAGCGCTGCTCGGCGATTCCATCGCCACCAACATGATGATGATGGGCTTTGCCTATCAGCAGGGACTGCTGCCGCTGCAGGCGGTGTCGATCGAACAGGCGATCGAACTCAATGGTGTCTCGATCAAGATGAACACGCTGGCGTTCCAGCTGGGACGTCTGGCCGCTGCCGATCCGGCTCGCTTGGCCGACATGTTGAAGGGCGCCGATGAGACCATCGCGCCGAAGACGCAGGACGATATGTCGCTCGACGAAATCATCGCCCACCGCAGCGCGCTGCTGACCGACTATCAGAATGCCAAGCTCGCCGAGCGCTATCGCGCGCTGGCCGCGCAGGTCCGCGACGCAGCCTTGCGGGGTGGCTATGACGATGCGCTGCCGCGCGCGGTGGCGATCAATTACGCAAAACTGCTGGCCTACAAGGACGAGTACGAGGTCGCGCGGCTTTACACCGACGGCAAGTTCGAGAAGCAGATCGCTGCGCAGTTCGAGGGCGATTTCAAGATCAACTTCAATCTCGCGCCGCCGATGCTGCCCGGTGTCGATGCCTCCGGCCGGCCGAAGAAGCGCGCCTTCGGCGCCTGGATGCTGCCGCTGTTCAGGATACTGGCGAGCCTGCGCGGGCTGCGTGGCACGCCGCTCGACGTGTTCGGCTACAGTGCCGACCGCAAGCTCGAACGCGACCTGATCGCCGGCTACGAAAAGGATGTCGCCACTGTGCTTGGCCTGCTGTCGCCGCTAACCGTGGACACTGCCGTGCAGTTGCTGGCGCTGCCGGACCAGATCCGCGGCTATGGCCCGGTGAAGGAGGCGTCGGTGCAGGCCGCCAAAATCCGCTATGCGGAATTGGCTAAAGACCTGGTCAATCCGCCGCCGGCGCCACGGCAGATCGCGGCGGAGTAATAAGCGCAGGCTCGTGCCCCGGACGCCGCACCGCGTCCGGGGCACGAGCCATTCCGCGCAGTGAAATTGCCGCCGTCTGCAAACCCGCCGCGCATTTCCGGCGCTTGCCAATCCCGCTTTGACGCGCGAAGACATCTGCCGGGAATGAACACCAGCGGAGAATTTCTTGAGCATCAAAGGCAAGGCGTACCTCGCCGGGATTTAC
>JAQGKA010000159.1 GCA_028290355.1 Tardiphaga sp.
GCGGAATTTCCGGTGCCGTCCGACAACAGAACAATGTTTCTGCCCATATCGGTGCTCCCTTCGCAGCGGCTCTACGGAAACGACGAGAGCCGCCGGCAGTGCTGTCCCGTCATGGCAGGTTCTACGAGTTCCTTGGCATTCCCGGTTGTCCGATAGCGCATTCGAGGCCGGCGCGGTCCCATTTGGCCAGATCGGCCGCAGCCTCATAGGTGCTTTGCAGAAAATCCAGCAGCGCCGCGTCCGGATCGGCCGCAGTCCGGACGGCATCATAGGGGAGGATGAATTCGCCGAGGTCCTTGCTGAAGAACGCTGCATCCGGTTTTACGCGTGCCGCTGCAAAGCCGTCCGGCGCGGGATAGGCATAGGAATAGAACGCGGGATAGTCGATCGCGCCGCCGCCGGGCCAGAACCCGGCGCTGGAGACCTCATGCGAATAGGCCTCGCGGGCGACGGCGTCGGCGAGATGCGGCACGCCGCCCGGATGCGCCGGCGCGGAACGGCCGGAAATTCGCGTCACCGCGAGATCGAAACTGCCCCAGAAGAAATGCACCGGGCTGGCCTTGCCGAGAAATGCGGTGCGGAACTGCTTGAACACTCGATCGGCCTGCCGCAGCACCTGCCCGTACCGGAGCACGGCGTCGGCATCGTCGCTCGCATGGCTGTGGTCTGCGCCAAAGCGGATCGGTTCGGCGAGTTCGTTGGGCACGTCATCGATTTCGACATCAACGCCGAGTTCGGCAAGCGCGACCAGCAGCTCGGCGTAAAAACTCGCAACCGATTGCGGCCGCAGCGGCAGCTGCCGTCGCGCACCATCGCTGGTGTCGATGCGCAGCACGTGGTCGATGAAATCAAATGCGATCTCAAAACTGCGGGCACCCGCAGGGATCGGCGAGGTCGTCAGCCCGCGCGCGGTGACATAGAGCGCCACGTGCCAGGAGTGATTCAGCCACGGCGTTTTCGACAGCCGGATCTTGCCGACAATCTGGGTCCACAGCTGCAGCGTTTCGGCGCTGGCGCGCCACGCCGCATAGGGCAGCTCTGGCCATTGCGCTCCCGCGCCAGCGCTCAAAGCATGCCCCGGCTGACGTAATTGTAAAGCACCGCCAGGATCACGAGGCCGATGAAGATCAGCGCCACCGGCAGTTTCTTCTTTTCGCGCGGCGGTGGCGGCGTGTTCGGCTTGATCTTGCGGAAGGGCGTGACGTTGTCGCCATGGTTCTCGGGCATTGTTCTTGTTCTCGGAGCCGTCTTGATGATGGGAGCCGTGCCGGTGCCGCCCATGCGGGAATAATAGCTCCGGTACACGAGCTGAATGGTGGCTTCGGCGGCGGCTGATTCGGATCGCTTGTCACGGGCCAGCAGAGCACGGTAGCCCGCGAAAAAGACCTGCGATTCCTGCGGCAGCGCGTCGATACTGTTCAGCTTCGCCATCATCAGCCAGGTCGCAAAATCGGCCCGCGCCTCGTCATTGGCGCGCCGGGCAATTTCCAGGTTGGAATCCGTTGTCGCCGGCATCGTTTATCCCGCACCCAATGAGCCCGGGGATTGTCGGCCCAACGCCCGATGATTTCAAGCGATGCGCGTTCACATCCGCAAACGACAAGGCCGCCTTGCGGCGGCCTGTCATCGAAGCTCAAAGTGGCAAAATAAGAGCCAAGAAATTAGCCAAGAAATTCTGGAGCGGGCGAAGGGATTCGAACCCTCGACCCCGACCTTGGCAAGGTCGTGCTCTACCACTGAGCTACACCCGCATCCGAGAAGCTGGACGGCGATCACTCACCGTCAACGCGCAGACCTATGCCAAATGCGGCTGACGAATGCAACAGCCAGACTTATGGCCTGAATGGCTCGGTTAATCGGCCTTAACGGCCGATTCGAGCTGATTTCGGTCGAAATCGATGCAGAAACGGCAAAACCGCACCGCTGCGACCGAATCAGCGCGGTTGGGGGCATTTCGCCCGATTGAAAATTGCTGTCGTCAGCGCCATTTAAACGCCGGGCCATGCTAGAAGCGGCCAAATTTTCCGGACATCAGGCGAGGTTCACGTGACCATACTGGAACAGGGCGGCGCAGCAGCACCGCAGGCAGCGTCCGCACTCATCAAGGAGACGACCACACGGACCTTCGTGCAGGACGTCATCGAGGAATCCAAGCGCCAGCCGGTGCTGATCGACTTCTGGGCGCCGTGGTGCGGCCCGTGCCGCACGCTGACGCCGATCATCGAAAAGGCCGTCACCGCCGCCAAGGGCAAGGTCAAGCTGGTCAAGATGAACATCGACGAGCACCCGGAGATTCCGGGCCAGATGGGAATCCAGTCGATTCCCGCCGTGATCGCCTTCGTCAACGGCCAGCCCGCCGACGGATTCATGGGCGCGGTGCCGGAAAGCCAGGTCACCGCCTTCATCGACAAGCTGACCGCCGGCATGCCGGGCGCCGAGCCCACTGCCGCCGAATTGCTGCTGGAAGCCGAAGCGATCCTCGCCGAGGGCAATCCGGCCGCCGCGGCCTTGATCTATGCCGAGGTGATTGCCGCCGACGCCACCAACATCCCGGCGCTGGCGGGCCTCGCACGCTGTTACGTCGAGACCGGCGCCATCGAACAGGCCAAGCAGACGCTGGAGCTGGTCCCCGCAGCCAAGCGCGAGGACGCCGCGGTCAAGGCCGTGCAGGTCAAGATCGACCTGCTGGAGCAGGCCAGCGCACTCGGGCCGGTTACCGAACTGGAGCAGAAGGTCGCCGCCGATCCGCTCGACCATCAGGCCCGGTTCGATCTCGCCACCGCGCTCAATGCCGCCAACCAGCGTGCCGAGGCGACCAACCACCTGCTGGAAATCGTCAAGCGCGATCGCAAGTGGAATGAGGACGGCGCGCGCAAACAGCTGGTGCAGTTTTTCGAGGCGTGGGGTCCGACCGACGAGGCCACCATCGATGGCCGCAAGCGGCTATCGACCATTCTGTTCTCGTAATCCTTCCCCGCTCTGCAGCATCGGAACCGGACATGCCGATCAATGCCGATTATCGCGGGCCCGGCGACCTCCCCGAGGTGATCCCGGTGTTTCCGCTGCCCGGCGCGCTGTTGCTGCCGCGCGGCCAGATGCCGCTCAACGTGTTCGAGCAGCGTTATCTGGCGATGGTGGATGATTCGTTCCGCGACGGGCATCGCCTGATCGGCATGATCCAGCCCGACGTGGCGCATTCACAGGATGAAGCCAGGCCGGCGCTGTTTCGCGTCGGCTGCGTCGGCCGCATCACCCAGCTCGCCGAAGCGGGCGACGGCCGCTACATCCTCGAACTCACCGGCGTCGCCCGCTTCAAGGTGTTGGAGGAACTGACGGTGCTGACAGCCTATCGGCAGTGCAAGGTCGATTACTTCCCCTTCCTCGACGACTTCACCGCCCGCAAGGGCGAGGAGGAAGTCGATCGCGAGGCGTTGCTCGAAGTGCTGACCGACTTTCTCAAGGCCAACAATCTCAAGGTGGACTGGGAGGGCATCGAGAGCGCGCCCAACGAAGCGCTGGTCAACGCGCTGGCGATGATGTCGCCCTACGGCCCGCCGGAAAAACAGGCGATGCTGGAAGCCCCGGACCTGAAAACCCGCGCCGAGATCCTGATCGCCGTCACCGAAATGGACCTGGCGAAAAAACGCACCAGTGGTGATACCGGGCTGCAGTAGATCAATAGCCGGCCACCGCCAGCCCCACTACCGCGCTCATCGCCACCCATCCGAAATGCCGCCCGCGCATCGCCCAGGCGTTGCCGAGCGCGCCGAAGGCAAACACGCCGGCCATCGTCACGACGATCCAGTGGCGCGCCGACTCCGACGCCGTCAACGATGCCACAATCAGCAAAATGCCGCCGCCGACCCATGCCACGGTGCTGCATTGCCACACCAGCCGGAGCATCGTGCGTAGTCGCGCGGGCTCGATGGTCGCGTGAGCGAACACTTTTGTTTCGCCGAGCACACCGTGAATGATGGCGACCGCGATAGCGGCTACTCCAGCACATTGCAGCAGAAGATCGCGCATTGAAGCCGCCCCCCATACATAACTGTATGGTCAAGATGCGCGCGCCGCTGGCGAATGTCAATACAGTTGTGTATGGTGCCCCGATGAGCGATCAACTGTCTGCGAAGGACTGGCTCGACCAGGGCCTCAAGACGCTGGCCGAAAGCGGATTCACCGCGCTGAAGGCCGAGCCGCTCGCCAAGGCGATGGGCGTCTCGCGGGGAAGTTTCTATTGGCATTTCGCCGACGTCGACGCGTTCCACGCTGCTGTTTTGGCGCACTGGCGCGAGGTCGCCGCCGAACAGATCATCGCGGGCATCGAGGCGGCGGTCGGGAACGAGGACCCGGTCGAACTGCTGCTGCGGCGTACTTTCGGTCGCAAGCCGGCGCTTGAATCGGCAATCCGCAGTTGGGCCACGCTCAGCCCCGTGGCACGTACCGCGGTTCAGGCGATCGACCGTCGCAGGCTCAGTTATGTCGAGAGCCTGCTGGAGGCGTCCGGGATTCCTTCAGATATCGCCCGCCCACGGGCGCAAATCCTCTATTGGGCTTTCCTGGGATTCGCGCTGTCGGAGAAGCCCCTTCCGCGAGACCGGCAGGCGGCCGTTCTGGAGGAACTGATCCGGGTCGCCTCGCGATAAGCATCGCTCCTCACGTTACGCGCGGCCCGAACGAATATGCTACAAGTTCGGAAACCCAAGGCCTTCCGCCGGAGCTCGCGCATGACAACATCCTTACCCGAACGACAAGAATCTACCGTCGATCCCAAGTTGCTGGAAATCCTCGTCTGCCCGCTGACCAAGGGCCAACTGGAATTCGACTCCAGCAGGCAGGAACTGATCTCGCGCAAGGCGAAACTCGCTTATCCGATCCGCGACGGCATCCCCATCATGCTGCCGGAAGAAGCGCGCAAGATCGATTGAGCCCGAGGGCGAGGGCGAGGCGCCGCTTACAGCGCCTCGCCCTTCAGCAGCCTCGGGATTTCGCCTGACAGCCCCGCCGCCTGGCGGAT
Source organism: Tardiphaga sp. (assembly GCA_028290355.1). Classification (GTDB taxonomy): domain Bacteria; phylum Pseudomonadota; class Alphaproteobacteria; order Rhizobiales; family Xanthobacteraceae; genus Tardiphaga. Next base: position 5,018 of record JAQGKA010000159.1, read on the forward strand.
GAAGACGTTCTTCAAAGGCGGCAGGCGATCGACGAGACCAAGTCCGATGTCGCGCACGCTGCGCAGCAAGGTCGACTTGTTCGAGAACAGCAGATTCAGCGAATTGGTGGCGACGCCCATGGCCATGGTGTCGAACCGGCGCCAGCGCTGGTAGCGCTCCATTACGTCGGCCTGGCCGAAATCAATGCCGAGCCGCGCCGCATCGACAATGGTCTCCGCCAATGCGGCAACATCCTTCAACCCCATGTTGAGACCCTGCCCGGCGATCGGATGGATCACATGGGCGGCGTCGCCGACCAGCGCCAGCCGTTCACCGATGAAGGAGCGCGCGACGAAATAGCCGAGCGGAAATGCGCGCGGCTTGTCGAGCGCTTTCACTTCGCCGAGATGCAGGCCGAACCGCTGTTCAAGCTCGCCGTGAAATTCGTCATCCGGCAACTTGACGATGCGCGCGGCCTCGCTGCGCTTCTCGGTCCACACCAGCGATGAGCGCCGGCCGGTCAGCGGCAGGATCGCGAACGGGCCTGCCGGTAAAAAATGCTCTTCGGCGCGGCCCTGATGATCGCGCTCGTGACCGACCGTCACCACGATGCCGGACTGGTCGTAGTCCCAGCCATGGGTGGCGATGCCGGCGCGCTCGCGCAACTTCGAACGCGCGCCATCGGCAGCGACCAGCAGGCTCGCCTCGATGATGCTGCCGTCGCCAAGCGTAACGCTGACGCCGTCGGGACGCGCAGCAAAGGTCGTCACGGCGGTGGCGCGCAGGTCGATGCCCTCCACTTCCGCACGCTTCACGAGCTCGTCGATCAGACGCCGGTTCTCGACCATATGCGCGAAGGGCTCGCCCGGCTCGACCTCGCCGGCAAAGGTCAGGAACACCGGACGGGTGGCGTCCTCCAATTTCGAGTCGGTAACCACCATGTCGAGGATCGGTTGCGCCTGCGCGGCCACCGAATCCCACACGCCGATGGCCTCGAACAGCCGCCGGCAGGCGGCGACGATGGCGGTGGCCCGCGGATCGCCACTCGGCCGCGTCGCCAGTGCGGGATCGGCGACGATGATCGGGAGGCCGGCCCCAAGTCCCTGACGCAGCGCCAGCGCCAGCGCCAGTCCGGCGAAGGCGCCGCCGCCGATGACAATGCCTCGTTGTGCCGCCATGATGATCCGTACTCACTGTTGCCACGCGCTTATAGCTGGGCGAAACAGGAACGCGAAACAAGGGCGGAACCGAGACCTCGATCTTGGTGAATCCGGCCTGACCGCGGCCATTGCGCACCGAAAGACCTTTGATG
>JAQGKA010000168.1 GCA_028290355.1 Tardiphaga sp.
GGCACCATCACGCAGCTGATTCCGCCGTCGCTGGTGCTGATCGTGCTCGCCGACCAGCTCGGCCGCTCGGTCGGCGACATGTATCTCGGCGCCATCGGCCCCTCGATCCTGCAGGTCGTGATCTTCATCCTCTACATCGTGTTCCTGTCGATCATGCGGCCGGGCGCGATGCCGCCATTGCCGGACGATGTCCGCGAGCCGATGAGCTGGAAACTCATCAGCCGGGTGCTGTGGGGCATGATCCCCTCGATCGTGCTGATCTTCCTGGTGCTCGGCACCATCGGCATGGGCTTGGCGACGCCAACCGAAGCCGGCGCCATGGGCGCCGTCGGCGCGATGGTGCTTGCGGCTCTGCACCGGCGTCTCACATGGCCTCTCGTTGAGCAGGCGATGACATCGACCATGCGCCTCACCTCCATGGTGGTGTTCATCCTGATCGGTTCGACCTGCTTCAGCCTGGTGTTCCAGGGCATGGATGGCGCACGCTGGATCGAACATCTGCTGACCGGCCTGCCCGGCGGCGCACTCGGCTTCCTGATCTTCGTCAACATCTTCGTGTTCTTCCTGGCGTTCTTCCTCGATTTCTTCGAGATCGCCTTCATCATCATCCCGCTGCTGGCGCCGGTCGCCAGCAAGCTCGGCATCGATCTGGTGTGGTTCGGCGTGCTGCTGTGCGTGAACATGCAGACCTCGTTCATGCATCCGCCGTTCGGCTTCGCGTTGTTCTACCTGCGCGGCATCGCCCCGCCCGAGGTGAAAAGCTCCGATATCTACTGGGGCGCCATGCCCTGGGTGTTCATGCAGATCATCCTGGTGGTGATTGTGATCTACTGGCCGGGACTGGTCACCTACTGGATCGACACTTCGGTGGTGGACACCACCAACGTGAAGATCGACATTCCCCAGATCGAGATGCCGAAGCTGGACTTCGGGCCGTCGAAATAAATGGAGCGCGGGCGCTCAACCGTCGAAAACGACTTCGGCTTCGCCCAGCTTTTCAAATCGAACTACACATCGATCGCCGGGTTTCAGAAACGGCAGTCCGGTCCAGCTGCCGGTCGTCACGATCTGGCCCGCCCTCACGCCGCCGGCCTCGCGCATCATGTTGGCCAGCACGATTGCGCCCGCCAGCGGATCGCCGGTGGGATGGCTGCCTTGCTTCTCCAGCACCGTTTCGCCGTTCACGACAAAGGTGACGCGCAGGTTCGGCAGATCGAGATGCGACCAGTCCGCTAGCTCCGGCCCGGTGACCAGCCCGCCGTTGATTCCGCAATCCGCAAGCTGTTCGAGACGTGGCCGGCTGAGCGGATCGCGAAACCGGCTCGAGACCACCTCGATGACGGGCATCAGGGCAACGGCCTTCGCGACTTCCTCGCGGGTGTAAGGCTCGCCTCGCGCCGGCAGATCGCGCGTGAAACGGAAGGCGGTTTCGCCCTCGACCCCGAGATGCGGGACTTCGGCTACCGACATCCGCGCCGGACTGCGGCGGATCATGCGTGAATAGATCAAACCGCGTGTCGGCTCCCCGCCATCAGGCGCACTGGCCTTGAAGGCACCGACGGTCTCATCCAGCAAGGCGGCAACGCGATCCTGGATCGCGTGCGCATCGGCCACCGACGACGGCACCACGGGCAGCGCCTCGATAAGCTTCCCGCTCCGGCGCGCCTCGGCAAGCATCTCGGCGGCAGTTGCGATCTCTGGTTCGGTCATGGCTAGGTCCCCTTTCGGCAACACTAACGGATTCGTGGTCTATCGTCCGTCGAGGGCGGCATCCGAGATCGGCATAGCGGTCTGGTAAAACAAAAAGCCCGGCCTTCTTGCGAAGGCCGGGCTTTACCTTGTCGTTAAAGCCGTCGATCAGCCACGGGTGCGCGAGCGGATCATGAAGCTGTCGAAGGTGTATTCGGCGACCTGCCACCACAGATATTCGTCGGAACGATAGGCCTGCATGGCGTCGATCGACTTCTTGAAGTCGGCATTCTTCGCGGAGATTTCGCCCCACAATTCGTTGGTCGCCTTCAGGCAGGCATCCAGCACTTCGTTGGTGAACGGACGAAGCTGGGTGCCGCCGGCCACCAGACGCTTCAGTGCGCCCGGATTCTGCAGGTCGTACCGTGCGGCCATCCAGGTGTTGGCGTTGGTGCAAGCGTTGGCCAGGATCGCCTGGTAGCTCTTCGGCAACGCATTGAACTTCTCGAGATTGGTGAAGGCATGCACGGTCGGACCGCCTTCCCAGAAGCCGGGATAGTAGTAGTACTTCGCGACCTTCTGGAAGCCGAGCTTCTCGTCGTCATAGGGACCGACCCACTCGGCGGCGTCGATGGTGCCCTTTTCGAGCGACGGATAGATGTCACCGCCAGCGAGCTGCTGCGGCACGACGCCAACCTTCTGCAGCACCTGGCCGGCGATGCCGCCGATGCGCATCTTGAGGCCCGAGAGATCGGCGACGGTCTTGATTTCCTTGCGGAACCAGCCGCCCATCTGCGTACCGGTATTGCCGCAGGGATGGCCGATGACGCCGAACTTCTTGAAGAATTCGTTGCCGAGCTCCATGCCGCCGCCCTGGTACCACCAGGAGTTCTGCTGGCGGGCGTTCAGGCCAAACGGCACCGAGGCATAGATCGCGAAGGTCGGATCCTTGCCGACGTAATAATACGACACCGTGTGGCACATCTCGACGGTGCCGTTGGAGGTCGCGTCCAGCGCCTGCAGGCCGGGAACGATTTCGCCCGCCGCGAACACCTGGATCTGAAACTTGTTGTCGGTCATTTCGGCGACTTGCTTCGCCATGTATTCGGCGCCGCCATAGATGGTGTCGAGCGACTTCGGGAAGCTCGAGGTCAGACGCCACTTGATCTCGGGCGACGACTGCGCGATCGCCGGTGAGGCAACGGCAGCCACCGCGGCACCGGCTGTTGATACTTTCAAAAATTCACGACGCTTCATTCAGGCTCTCCTTGTTGCGGGCGTTTCCCAGAATTCCCGGGAGCATGTTCAACGGTGACACGAACCCGATTCAACGAAGACGCTCTGGTGCACGGCTATCTAACCTGGATATTCGGCTGCGGAAAACGCGGCGAGCGCCTTCACCGCACCAATTAAACGAAAGTTCAATGCGGCAAGAACGCCATGGGTTTGCCGCATCGCCTCAGGCGGCGGCAATGACGCCCTGAAGCCGGTCGCGGATTTTGGCGCCGATCGCGCGGTAGATCGCCGCATGCGGGCCGTCCGGCTCGCTTTCGACGACCGGGGTGCCCGCATCCGACATGGCTCGAATCGACATATGAAGCGGCACTTCGCCGAGGAACGGCACGCCAAGCCGCTCGGCTTCATGCCGCGCCCCGCCATGGCCAAAGATGTCGGACCGCGTGCCGCATTCCGGGCACTGGAAAAAGCTCATATTCTCGACGATGCCGAGCACGGGCACATTGACCTTGGTGAACATGGCAAGGCCCCGGCGGGCATCGATCAATGCGAGATCCTGTGGTGTCGACACGATCACCGCGCCCTTCAGCGGCACGTTCTGGGCCAGCGTCAGCTGCGCGTCGCCGGTGCCCGGCGGCATGTCGACCACGAGAACATCGAGCGTGCCCCAGGCGACGTCGCGGAGCATCTGGGTGATCGCCGACATCACCATGGGCCCGCGCCAGATCATCGCGGTCTCCTCCTCGACCAGGAAGCCGATGGACATGATCGAAAGCCCGAACTTCATGATCGGAATCATCTTCTTGCGGTCGTCGAGGGTCGGCTTTTCGCGGATGCCGGCGAGCCGCGGTACCGACGGGCCATAGATATCGGCGTCCATCAATCCGACGCGCAGGCCAAGGTCGCGCAGGCCCAGCGCCAGATTGAGCGCGGTGGTCGACTTGCCGACGCCGCCCTTGCCGGAAGCAACCGCGATCACCGCGGCGATGCCGGGGATTTCAGCCTGTTTCGACATCGGCGAGCCCGCCGGACTTTGCGGCGGACGATGCGCCGAAACCGGCTGCACGCCATGGTCGTGACTATGGCGATGTGGCGCCGGAGCCGGCGCAGCGCCGGGCTT
>JAQGKA010000169.1 GCA_028290355.1 Tardiphaga sp.
GTCGCTGCGCTGAAAACGGTATTCGATCCGGAAATCCCGGCCGACATCTACGAGCTCGGCCTGATCTACAAGGTCGACATCAAGGACGATCGCACCGTCGACGTCGAGATGACGCTGACGACACCGAATTGCCCGGCCGCGGCCGAGATGCCGCAGATGGTCGAGAATGCCGTGGCCAGCGTGCCCGGCGTCGGCGTGGTTAATGTCAGCATCGTCTGGGAGCCGGCCTGGACGCCGGACCGGATGACCGACGAGGCGCGCCTCGTTCTGAATATGTGGTGATGTTGCGTTTGGTTTGTTGAGGCGGCAACGACGGCCTTGAATGGCCGCGAGGACTGAACAAATGACAGAGATGACAACGAGCACACCAACTCCCGTCGCCAAGCCGAAGCCGCGGCCCCGTCCGCAGGTGATGCGGCTGACCGACGCTGCTGCCTCCCGGATCCAGGAGCTGACCAAGCGCGCCGATTCCGAGATCGTCGGCCTGCGCGTCGGCATCAAGAACGGCGGCTGCGCCGGCCAGTCCTATACCGTTGAATACGCCCACGACATCCGCCCTTCCGATGAGGTGGTCGAGGACAAGGGCGTGAAAATCCTGGTCGAGCCGAAGGCCGTGCTGTTCCTGCTCGGCACCGAGATGGACTACAAGTCCGACAAGATGCAGTCGCAGTTCATCTTCAACAACCCCAACCAGACCGGCGCCTGCGGCTGCGGCGAGTCGGTGCAGCTGACGCCGGCGAAGATCGACGGCTGATCGAGCGGCGGCCCGCCATGGACCGCGATTTTCTCGCAGAACTGTTCGCGGGCTTCGGGCTCGTGACGATCCGCCGGATGTTCAGTGGCTACGGCGTCTCCGCCGACGGCATCAACTTCGCGCTGGTGCTGCGCGGCGCGATCTTTCTGCGCGCCGATGCGCAGAGCATTCCGCGCTTCGAGGCCGAGGGCTCAAAGCCGTTTTCATATGAGGCGCAGGGCAAGGTCCGGATAGTCGGCTCGTACTGGCAACTGCCGGAGCGGCTGTACGACGATCCCGACGAAGTCACGGAATGGGCGCGCGCCGCCCACGCCGCCGCCGGGCGCGCGGCGCTGGCGAAACGCAGCAAGGTGAAGCGGCCGAAGAAGGCTGTGGCGAAGAAGGTCGTGAAAAAGACGGCCAAGAAAAAGAAGACGTCATCCTGAGGAGCCGCGCTCTTGCGCGGCGTCTCGAAGGATGAGCCGCACGGAATCGTCGCCGCATCCTTCGAGGCTCGCCGAAGAGGCTCGCACCTCCAGCCTGAACGCAATTGCGTTCAGGCGAGGATGACGATTCAGAACAAGCGGTCACGCCACCTGAATCTGGATCTCCGCGGAATATTCCGGATCGACTTCGCAGATCACGCGGTTGCGGCCGTTGCGTTTGGCAGCATAGAGGCAGGCGTCGGCGCGGCCGATCAGCGAGTCCATGTCGTCGCCGGCCTGCAGCACCGAGACGCCGATCGAGATGGTGACGCGGCCAAGAATTTCGCCGGTCGACTTCTTCTTCAGCTCCTTCGACATCACCGCGCGGCGGATGTGGTCGGCCACGGTGAGCGCCTGGCGCAGCGGCGTGGCGGGTCGCACCACCGCGAATTCCTCGCCGCCGTAGCGCGCGGTGATGTCCTGGCCCTTGATGGTCTGCTTCAGGGACATGCCGACGAGACGCAGCACCTGGTCGCCGGTGAGGTGGCCGTAGTTGTCGTTGAAGGATTTGAAATGGTCGATGTCGAGCATCAGGAGCGACAGCGGTTCGCCCTGCGCCAGTGCGGCCTCGATCGCCAAAACCAGCGCGCGGTCGAAATACTTGCGGTTGCCCAGTGCGGTGAGGGGGTCGGTCAGGCTCTCGGCGCGGATTGCCTCGAGGCTCTTCTGCAGGTTGCTGACTTCGCTCTTCGAAATTGTAAGCCGTTCTTCCAGCGCCTTGTTGGCGTCCTGTGCCTCGCGGGTGGATTTCACCAGGGAGGCGATCACCGATTTGACCTGGGCACGATCCTTGGCCTGCGACAGGTCCTGGCTGGCGTCTCGCAGCGTGTCGCCGAAGCTGACTGTCATGCCGAGCGCGTCGGTGATGAGCGCCATCACGTCGTCGATCTCGCCGATGACGCGGGCACCGACCTTGTCGATGCGGTCGGTGGTGCGGACCTGGGAGAGATAGGTGTCGTGGATCTGGTCGAGATCGGCCTCGGACAGCCGGCCGTTGCGAGCCAGCGTCTCGTTGATCACCTTGTTGAGCGCCGAATTGTAACCGGTGGCGTAGACGTACCAGATCTCGTAATTGCGCGGAATCGCCATCTGCCGCAGCGACCTGATCTGGCCCAGCGCGATCTCGGCAAAGGCCAAAGTGCGTTCTTGTTCGTCCAGGATACCGGTCACATTCTGTGTCCTCACCGTCGGCAGCAATGCCGCGGCATTTGATCGCGAATCATTAAAGTATCGCGATCAAACTACTGCCAGAGGATGAATGTCCGGTAAATGAAACTTCTGCTGATCACACCCGCGCGCGGATCGGACGCAGCAGGAACGCCGGCAGATGCGAGTGATCGGCCGGTTCGGAGGCTTCCTCGCGGCGCGGACGTGGCGCTTCGGCGCGGCCGATCGACGGCGTGCGTGAAACGGGCGCTGCCACCGGCGGCGTGAAGGCCGCTTCTGCGACCTGCGGCTGCGGGCTCGGGCTACGCTCGCGATCGCCGCCTGAACGGCGCGGCTCGCGCTCGCGGCGCGGCTTGCGGTCGCCGGACCCCTCACGGGAGCCGCCGCGTGAGTTTTCACGGTTGCCACCGCGGCTTCCGCCGCGCGGCTGTTCTGCATTGGCTTCGCGGTTGCCGGTGCGATGGCGCGACTGCCGCGGCGGCTCGGCACCGTCCGTGGCGGGCGCTGTGCCATCGCCGGCTTCGCTGAGAGTGACGCCGCTTTCGTCGCGCGGGATCGGCTGGCCGATCAGTTTCTCGATGGCGAGGATGGACTTCTGGTCGGACGGCGCCACCAGCGAGATCGCGGTGCCGGTGCGGCCGGCGCGGCCGGTGCGGCCGATCCGATGCACGTAGTCATCGGGATGATGCGGCACGTCGAAGTTGAAGACGTGGCTGACGGCGGGAATGTCGAGGCCGCGGGCGGCGACGTCGGAGGCGACCAGCAGCGGCAGTTCGCCCTTGCGGAATTGATCGAGCGCCGCGGTGCGGGCCGACTGCTCCATGTCGCCGTGCAGGGCGCCGACGCTGAAGCCGTGCTTCTCCAGCGACTTCGCCAGCAGCGCCACTTCACGC
>JAQGKA010000227.1 GCA_028290355.1 Tardiphaga sp.
GATCAAACCCAGGCAGCAGCCGACCGTCGCACTGCCTATGGGTGTGCGGGCCCAGCCGCAGGAAGGCTGGGGCACAGTCGGCTGGCGCCTCCTAGAGGCGTTTCGCCAGGGGCTGCGCGAGTTTGGATGGGTCGAGGGCCAGAACCTCGTCATCGGTTACCGGTTTGCGGAGGGGCAATCCGACCGGCTGCCCGGCCTCGCAGACGAATTGGTTCGGCTCAAGGCGGATGTCATCGCGGCGTCGCCGAAGCCTGCAGCTGTGGCGGCCAAGAGTGCAACGGCGACGATCCCATCGTCGGAATATAGCTTTTGACAATCCTGTTCAGCACGGGCTCATCGCGAGCCTTGCGCGCCCCGGCCTCAACCCATCGAGCTCCACAAACCTATCGATCGATCACAATAAATGATTGGGCGGAATGTGCCACCCCAGCGAAAACTCGTAGAACAACGCGGCGTGCTCAACCAGCTGATGTCCATCATCGATTCAGTCCTCTCGGAACGACTGAATCAGCGATGCTCACGCAAGGCAACCGCGGACTTTTTCAACACAATCGGTCCAACCCGGACTTCCGGGCACGACCGCGAGAGCGCGTTCAGCACTGCGTTCAAGCGTGTGATGGGTCACTCTCCCAAAGAATTTCGTTCGCGTGCCCGGATAAGCCAAAGGGACGAATTCCGACAGCCGCCGGAAGTTGTCTCCACACCAACATGCCGATCTTAACCGGCTGGCTGATCCCAAGCGGCCGTGCTTACGCCATTTGAATGAGGGGTCCCTTTTGGGCTCTGACGCAACTTCGATGACGGTTTGCCGTAACTAAGTGGCGCCCATCAGCCGAGCTTGCAGAAGGTCGATCTTCGCCCTTCCATACATCTGGCGTTTCACGAGCTTTAGTTTCGTGATCTGCCCTTCTGTCTGGCCATTGGACCAAGGCTCGGTGATGGCGGCACGGACGGCGGCTTTATTCGATCACAGCGCAAGCGGACATCGATCGAATTTATTCGACGTCATTCCAGAGACGGCCCACCACCGTCACTCGCTGGGGGTGAGTGGCTTGACCAGGTGAAGCACGCGATCCATCACGCCGGTCCCGCAAACTGCGGATGGAGCGGCGGCGCGGCTGATGATCAGATGACCAAGTCCGATCTGGTTACCGAACACTTGCAAAGCCGTTTTGCGTATATTGCGCAATAATTGTTGAATTTTGCGTTATTTGAGCATATTTACCTCCAATTGCGCCATTTATGAAGTATTCTTGCGCAAAATGAACAAACATGCGCGATGCGCGGGAAGGAAACGCAATGCAGGTTCCAATTAAGCGGGCGATTGAGAAGGTGCCGGGCGGTATGATGACAGTGCCGCTTTTGCTCGGCGCGCTGATCGCGACTTTCTTCCCGGGCACCCCGAAGTTCTTCGGCTCGTTTACCGGAGCGCTGTTCTCCGGCGGCGCCCTGACCATTCTCGCGGTGTTCTATGTCTGCATGGGCGCGAGCATCGACTTCAAGGCGACCCCCTACATCGTGAAAAAGGGCGGCGCCCTGCTGATCGTGAAGGTTGGCATCGCCATGATCCTCGGTCTGATCTTCGGTCGCTTCCTGGGCGAAGCGCCGATCACGGCCGGCATCTTCGCGGGCGTCTCGACGCTGGCGATCGTCGCCGCCATGAACGACACCAACGGTGGTCTCTACATGGCGCTAATGGGCCAGTATGGCCGTCCGCGCGACGTCGGCGCCTACACCATCATGACGCTGGAAAGCGGTCCGTTCCTCACCATGATCACGCTTGGCGTGGCCGGCCTGTCGTCATTTCAGTGGCAGGCTCTGGTGGGCGCCATTCTGCCGCTGGTTGTCGGCATGATCATCGGTAATCTCGACCGCCAGATGCGCGACTTCCTGAGCAAGGCCGTGCCGGTGATGATCCCGTTCTTCGCCTTCGCGCTTGGCACCGGCCTCAACCTGTCGCAGGTATGGCAGGCTGGTCTGCTCGGCATCGGCATGGGTGTTGCCGTCGTCGTATTGACTGGCATCCCGCTGTTTTTTGCGGATCGTTTCACTGGCGGTAACGGCGTCGCGGGTGTCGCAGCGGCTTCGACCGCTGGCAATGCCGCCGCCGTGCCGGCGATCGTCGCTGCAGCCAATCCGGCCTATGCGGACGCTGCCGGTCCTGCGACCATTCTGATTGCGGCGTGCGTGGTGGTGACCGCGATCCTGACGCCGATCGTCACCTCGTGGGTCGCCAGCAAGGTTGGTCGCGACGCCGAGCCGGTCGAAGAAGATGTAGCTGTTGCTGCCACTTTGACGCCCGCGACGCGTCTGGCCGGTGACTGACCATGGCCTATGACTGGCTGATCCTCGCGGACGATCTCACGGGTGCCGCGGATTGCGCGATCGCCTTCGGAAGAAGGGGACGGGCGGCTGCGGTGATGTGGGAGCAAGTCGCTGACGCGTCGGATCACCAGTTGCCGGTTTTGGCCTATGATGCAGCGAGCCGCGGCCTTTCGGCCGAGGCTGCTGCCCGCCGCCACGCCGATGTGCTGGCGCGGCTGGCCGAGCCCGGCCGTATCCTGTTCAAGAAGATCGACTCGACGCTGCGGGGGCAGCCCGCAGCGGAGATGGCTGCCGCGCTCGTGCACCTCAAGTCGCAATCGGGCCCGGCCTTCGGCGTGTTCGCGCCGGCCTTTCCGGCCACCGGCCGGACCACCATCGACGGACGGATTCACGTCAAAGGCCGTCCGCTCGAGGAGGCCGAGGTCTGGCAGCGTGAGCACACCTATCTTAATGCCGATCTCGTCGATGTGCTGGCCACTGCCGGCATTCGCGGCGAGAAGATCACGCTTGCCACCGTGCGCGGTGCTGACCTGAAAGCCACCTTCGCGAGACTCGCGGCCGAGGGCGATGTGGTTGCCGCCTGCGATGTCGAGACCGACCACGATCTGCATCTGATCGCGGAGGCCAGCCTGCATGTGTCGCCTTCGACCTTCTTCATCGGCAGCGCCGGTCTGGCGCACGCGCTGGCCGGTCTCGATGCCGACACCGACGTCGAGCCGCTGCGTATTCCGACCAGCGCTTTGGGCACCCTGATCGTGGTGGGGTCGCTCGCCGGCGCGTCGCGCGCGGCGGCGCGCAAGCTGACGGCGACCGGCACTGTGGTGCATTTCCCGGTGGCGCCTGAGACACTGCTCGGCGACGGCGCCGGCCACTCGACGCTCGCAGCGAATGTGGTGGCGCGACTGTCCGCCGGTGGCGACGCGCTGGTCGAGATCATGATGGATGATCACCCCGACATGTCGCTTGGCCCGCAGCTCGCGCAGAGCCTCGCCGACGTGCTGGCGCCGGTGGCGTCCGCAATCGGCGCCTTCGCGGCGACCGGCGGTGAAACCGCCGCCGCGCTGTTGTCGCGCTTCGGCGTCAACGGCATCCGTCTCGCCGACGAGATCGAGCCGGGCGTGTCGCTCGGCCTGACCCTCGGTCAATTGTCCGTTCCGATTGCTACCAAAGCGGGGGCGTTCGGCG
>JAQGKA010000234.1 GCA_028290355.1 Tardiphaga sp.
AGCAATGTCCGCGTGGTGTCGTTCGTCAAGAAGCTCAACATGGATTATCGCCGCCGCTGGCAGACGCTGGTCGGTACGGTACTCGCGGAATCCGCCTGGGGCATGACCGAGACCCACACCTCGGACAGCTTCACCACCGGCATGCAGGATGATGATTTCGACCTGAAGTCGCGCCCGACTTTCGTCGGCCTGCCGGTGCCCGGCACCGAGTTCAAGATCTGCGATTTCGAGACCGGCGCGATCCTGCCGCTCGGCTCCGAGGGCGAGCTGTGCTGCCGTACGCCGTCGCTGCTGAAGGGCTACTGGAACAAGCCAGACGCCACCGCCGAGACGATCCGCGACGGCTGGCTGCATTCCGGCGATATCGGTCTCATCGATGAGGACGGCTTCCTGCATTACCTCGGTCGCCGCAAGGAAATGATCAAGGTCAAAGGTATGAGCGTGTTCCCCGGCGAGGTGGAGGCGCTGCTCGGCCAGCATCCGGCCATCGTCGGCAGTGGTGTGGTACCGCGCGTCGACGAAGAGCGCGGCCAGGTGCCGGTGGCCTTCGTGCTGCTGGTGCCCGATGCCGACGTCACGCCGAAAGCCATCGAGGACTGGTGCAGAGAACGCATGGCGTCGTTCAAGGTGCCGGAAGTTCGGATTGTCGATGCCCTGCCAATGACGGCCACGGGTAAGGTCAAGAAACAAGAGTTAGGTAAATTGCTCGATGCGTGAGGGACTTTTCAGGAAACTGCTCATTGCCAACCGTGGCGAGATCGCGATCCGCATTGCACGCGCCGCGTCCGAGCTGGGAATAGTAACCGCCGCGGTGTATGCCGCTGACGACGCTGCATCGCTGCATGTCCGCAAGGCAGATGAGGCCATTGCGCTCGGCCGCGCGGGTGCTGCCGCCTATCTGGACATTGAGCGTATCATCGCGGTCGCCAAGGAAGCCGGCTGCGACGCGATCCATCCCGGCTATGGCTTTCTCAGCGAGAACGTGAACTTGGCGCGGCGTGCGGCGGCGGAGGGCATCACCTTTGTTGGCCCGTCGCCGGACGCGCTGCAACTGTTCGGTGACAAGATCGCCGCACGCAAGTTGGCGGCAACGGTCGGCGTGCCGGTCATCGAAGGGACAATCGGCGAGACTAGCCTTGAGGCTGCGCAGGCATTTTTCAAATCGCTGAACGGCAGCGCCATGATGATCAAAGCCGTCTCCGGCGGCGGCGGCCGCGGAATGCGTGCGGTGCGTGAGGCCGGCGACGTAGCCGAGGCCTATGCGCGCTGCTGCTCGGAGGCCAAGGCGGCCTTCGGCGATGAGACCGTGTATGTCGAGCGCTTGGTCGAGGACGCGCGTCACATAGAAGTACAGATTGTTGGCGATGGCGCCGGCGCGGTCATGCATTTCGGTGAACGTGAATGCACCATCCAGCGCCGGAATCAGAAGCTTATTGAAATTGCGCCAAGCCCGTCGCTATCGACCGGCTTGCGCAAACGCATTCTCGACGCTGCATTGAAGCTCGCAGGCGCTGCTAAATATGACAACCTCGGAACTTTCGAATTTCTTGTTGATGCCAGCGATTCCAGCGAAGGCGCGTTCTTTGCCTTCATCGAAGCCAATCCGCGGCTTCAGGTCGAGCATACAGTTACCGAAGAGGTGATGGGCGTCGATCTCGTCGCCACCCAGATCAAGATTGCCGCCGGCAGGACGTTGGACAGTCTCGGCTTTGCGAAAACGTATGTGGCCGTGCCGCGCGGATATGCGATCCAGTTGCGCGTCAACATGGAAACCATGGACGCTGCCGGCGACACCCAGCCTAGCAGCGGAACGCTGACAGCTTTCGACATGCCGTCCGGCCCCGGCGTCCGCGTCGATACGTTCGGCTACAGCGGTTATCGCACCAGCACGTCGTTCGATTCGTTGCTGGCAAAATTGATCGTGCATTCGGTGTCGTCGAATTTTAGCGATGCGGTGACGAAGGCCTATCGCGCCGCCTGCGAAACCCGCATCGACGGCGTCGCCACCAATATATCGTTCCTGCAGGCGTTGTTGACGCACGGGGATTTCGCAATCAACCGCGTCAACACCCGCTTCATCGAGAAGAATATCGGCGAGCTTTTTGCCAGCGCCGCGGCCGCGCATCCGCATCTGTTTTTTGAGCCGGCCGCTGGCGCAGCCACAGCGGCGCCTGCCGGAGCGAAGCAGACAGCACCCGCGGGCACCGTTGCCATCGGGGTACCGTTGCAGGGCACCGTCGTCGTCGTCGCCGTCAACGACGGTGACATGGTTCGCCCCGGGCAGCAGATCGCCGTGGTCGAAGCCATGAAGATGGAGCACCTGATCACCGCGGCGCAGGGCGGTATCGTTCGCCTCGTCGTCGCGAAGATGGGCGACACGCTCTACAAGGACGATCCGATCGTGTTCCTCGAGCCGACCGACATCGCTGGCGAACTGGAAGTCGCCGGCGAAGCTGTCGATCTCGATCTGGTCAGGCCGGATCTGGCGGAAATGCTGGCGCGGCAGGCCTTTACCCGCGATGAGAATCGGCCGGACGCCATCGCCCGGCGGCGCAAGACCAATCAGCGGACCACCCGCGAAAATATCGCCGCTCTCGTCGACGACGGCAGTTTCATCGAGTACGGCTCGCTGGCGATCGCCGCGCAGCGCGCGCGGCGCAGCCTCGACGATCTGATCAGCAACACGCCGGCGGACGGCCTGGTCGCCGGGCTCGGCACCGTCAACGGCAGCCACTTCGAGCCGGACCGCGCCCGCTGTATGGTGATCGCCTATGACTACACCGTGCTCGCCGGCACCCAGGGCCAGCGCAATCACAAGAAGCAGGACCGCATGTTCAGGCTCGCCGAAGAGCTGCACACGCCGGTCGTCCTGTTCGCCGAAGGCGGCGGCGGTCGTCCGGGCGACACCGAGCGGCTCGGCGTCACCGGCCTGGACGTGCCGACCTTCGGTGCGTTCGCCAGACTCAGCGGTCTGGTGCCGCTGGTCGGCGTGGTGTCCGGCCGCTGCTTCGCCGGCAACGCCGCGCTACTCGGCTGCTGCGACGTCATCATAGCCACCCGGGACACCACGCTTGGCATGGGCGGCCCGGCGATGATCGAAGGCGGCGGTCTCGGCGTCTACAAGCCCGAGGAGGTCGGCCCGACCGACGTCATGGCGCCCAACGGCGTGATCGACGTGCTTGTCGAGGACGAAGCCGAGGCTGTCGAGGCGGCGAAAAAGTATCTGTCGTACTTCCAGGGGCCGATTAAGACCTGGAGTGCGCCGGACCAGCGCCTGCTTCGCCGGGTGATTCCGGAGAATCGACTGCGGGTCTACGAGATCCGCACGGTGATCGAGACGCTTGCCGACCACGACTCTGTGCTGGAGCTGCGACCGCAATTCGGCACCG
Source organism: Tardiphaga sp. (assembly GCA_028290355.1). Classification (GTDB taxonomy): domain Bacteria; phylum Pseudomonadota; class Alphaproteobacteria; order Rhizobiales; family Xanthobacteraceae; genus Tardiphaga. The sequence goes on from JAQGKA010000234.1 coordinate 3,390, forward strand.
GCATCGTCACCGCCTTCGTACGTATCGATGGCCAGCCTTACGGGTTGCTCGCGAACAATCCAAAACATCTGGGCGGGGCCATCGACGCGGACGCCGGCGACAAGGCGGCGCGCTTCGTTGCGCTGTGCGATGCGTTCGATATTCCGATCGTGTCACTGTGCGATACCCCCGGCTTCATGGTCGGTCCAGAGGCAGAAAAAACGGCACTGGTGCGCCATGTCTCACGCATGTTCGTGACGGCAGCGAGTATCACGGTGCCATACTTCACCATTGTGCTGCGCAAAGGTTATGGCCTCGGCGCCCAGGCGATGGCCGGTGGAGGCTTCCACGCCCAGAATTTCACGATTTCCTGGCCGACCGGCGAATTCGGCGGCATGGGTTTTGAGGGTGCGGTGCGTCTCGGCTTCCGTAAGGAGATGGAAGCGATCGCCGATCCCGTTGAACGAGACAATTTCTTCAAGATGATGGTTGCAAAATTCTACGAGAACGGCAAGGCCATTAACATCGCTTCGGTGCTGGAGATCGACCAGGTCATCGATCCCGTCGAGACGCGAGATTGGATCACCAACGGATTGCGATCGTCGCCAAAGCCGGCACGGCATCCAGGCAGAAAGCGGCCTTGTGTTGATACGTGGTGAGTTCTGACCTAACGCACCGTGGACGAAGCCACGAGTAGGGTATTGGATAAGTCGATTGTGTATACGCTTGGCTCGAGAATCGTCGTTGATGCGACGAATCCTGTGCTTTTCCTCGAGCCTGATTCACCGGACCGGAAAGATCGGACAAATCCGCTCGCCGCCTATGGCATCAAGGCAGTGGATCTTAAGGGCCGGGATTCCGGCGAAGTCTTCGCAGAGCGGGTACCGGGGGCGCGAGTAGTAAAGGCGTTCAATCTGGCGCGCCGCTGCTCTTCAGCGCCTCTCGATCAAAGCGCGCTTTCTGCGTATTAGCTTCGACACTCGAGCCGTACTGCGGCAGATTTCGGCCGACGACGGATGCAGCGTATTCAAACGACGGGCGCAACTGCTGATTCATTGCGACCGGCTTTCGCTTGGACGTGTCTTGGCTTTTGCGCGCGGTATTCTCGTGCGGCAAAGCCGTGCCTGAAACTCAAACATATTCGGGCGGCCCGAATTCGACTGCAGGTGGGGCGACGAATTCGTGATCTCGTGATGTTCGTACGACGATCGACAGTAAATTGTAGAGCAGCGATCGGATTGACGACATTGCTGCTTTCGACGTCGTTCGAGGTCGCATAATTTGAAGGACTCGGCTTTCAAAAACACTAAGCTGCCAAAGTCTCCCGCCTTCTAAATTCAGCGGGCGTCTCCCCAACCATTATTTTGAAACCGCGCGAGAACGCGCTTGTTTCGCTGTAACCAAGTTGGAGCGCGATGGAGGTGATCGGCACACGTGTCTCGGTGAGCATGCATTTTGCAATATGCGCGCGCACACGATTGCGGATGTCAAAATAGCTGACGTCGTGTGCCGCGAGTTTGCGTTGGAACGAGCGCGTGCTCATGCCGAAGTCGCTTGCTGCCACTTCGATGTCGGTCACCACCGAGCGACAGAGCGATGACGCGACCCACGCCTCGATAATTTGCACAAGGTCGAACGCCGTCGCCTGGGACCGTATGGACTGAGCAAGTTCGGCCTCGAGTCTGACGTGCAGGTTTTCGTCGGCATCGCGCAGCGAAACGTCCAGGAAGCGGGCCGGAAACATCAGGGCATTCTCACGCCGTCCGAATCTTAGAGGGCATGAAAAGTGCTGACGGTAGAATGCGAGGTCATCGGCCACCAGATGTTCGAAATCCACGCCGGTGGCCATCCAGCTCGGGCCGAGCAGGCTCGACAGCATCGAATACTCAACAGCGAGCGTGAGACCGGCATCCTGGACCCGCCATCTGATGGCGGGGTCCGCGATGGAGTAGGTGAGGCGAGCCGTTCCGTTGGCGACTGTCAGGCCAGTCTGGGTGCCGGTTTGAACGCTCCCGAAGAAGCGGATGAACTTCTCGAGTCCGTCTCCGAGCGTTCTTGCCGTGCGAACGAGATGGCTGACAGGCCCCAGCGCTGAGATCCGAAACTCCTTGCCGAGTTCAAGTCCGAGCGTCGTATTGCCAGATTCATAAGCAGCGGCTTCAAGCATGGATGTAAAGGAGGCAAGAGATACCATTCCCGCCGCGTCTTGAAGGTCCTGATGCGAGAGGCCCGCCCTCGCACCAATCCCCTCTACGGCCGGAACATTCTTGCTCAGCACCGTCACCAGCTCTCGCGCGACGCCGGTTGTGACAGTTCCCGATTCAGACATTCTGATACCCAAGTGCATGCCGACATCTTCTAAGCAAGAACCGAGCCAACGGAAACCTGCGCGGCGAGGCGAGAAACCTCCGGAAATAATGAGCACGGGCCCGCCGGTGCTGGCGCCTAATATCAAGCGCTCATCGGGCGACTGCGTCATGCTGACCGAATTCCGTAACGGGCACAATTGCCAAGACCTTGGTCATCGCAGGAAGTCACGATGTCGGACGCCATCGAAACCCAGGATCTCCTGCGCAGGGATGCCGTCGGCGCGACACATATTGTCTTTTTCGTTGTGGCCGCAGCGGCGCCGCTCACTGCGGTCGTCGGTGCGACGCCGGCCGCATTTGCGTTCGGAAACGGGCCGGGCGTGCCGGGCACGTTTCTCCTGGTCGGCATTCTCTATTTCCTGTTCAGCATCGGTTTCACGGCGATGAACCGCTTCATCAGAAGCGCCGGCGGCTTCTACCCCTACATCTCTGCCGGTCTAGGACGACCGCTGGGGGTTGCAAGCGCGCTAATTGCCCTTGTCACCTATAACGCCATCGACATTGCTGTGTATGGACTGTTCGGCTTCTTCTGCAACGAGATCGCCAGGGGGGCTGGTGGCTGGGACATTGCTTGGTGGGTCTATGCGACCGGGCTCAGCGTTGGCGTCTATCTCTGCGGATCTCGCAACATCGAATTCAGCGGCAAGATTCTTGGCCTCTGCATGGTCGGAGAAGTGCTGCTTTTCCTGCTGCTCGACATCTTTATTCTGTCGAACGATAGCGGAGTGCATGTCACGCTCACGTCGTTTGGTCCCAACGCGATCTTCGCTCCGGGGTTGGGCGTGGCGTTGGTCTTCGTGGTGTCTTCCTTCATCGGCATCGAGGCGACGGTGATCTTCGGCGAAGAGGCGCGCGATCCCGAACGCACGATCGCAAGGGCTGCCTATGTGTCGGTGGCGCTGATCGTCGGATTTTATGCGCTCTCGACCTGGGCAATTGCCATTCATTACGGCCCCGCGCGGATCGCGGCGGAGGCAGCCCGCGACCCCGCGACGCTCTACCTTCGCGCGGTGCAGAGTTTGTTGGGACCGATGGCGGCGTTGGCGATGAATATTCTTCTCATAACCAGCCTGTGCGCGTGCGCGCTGTCGTTCCACAACACTATCAACCGTTATTTATTCGCGGTCGGTCGTGAAGGCTTGATCTGGAGAGGCTTTGGCCGAACGCATCTCACACATAATTCACCATTCGTCGCAGGTGCTGCTCAAACGCTATTCGTCCTGGCGGTCATCGCGGCCTTCGCGTTAGCGGGGCAGGATCCCTACGCCGTGGTGTTTTCCTGGATGGGAACCTTTGCAAGCCTAGGGATTTTGATCATCCAGATACTGGTGTCTGTCGCCGTCATCGCATTCTTTCGGGATAGCGTTCGAGACGTCGGCATCTGGCAACGCCTTGTCGCACCATCGCTTGCAGTCGCCGGCTTAGGCGCGTGTCTTGTGCTGATGATCGCGAACCTTGCTCTGGTCAGCGGCTCAGACTCCATCGTCGTGGAGTCGTTTCCGGTCGTCCTGATGCTTCTGGGCATTGCAGGCGTCGGCTTTGCGCTCGTCCTCAAGAAGCGAGAGCCATCCGTTTATCAGCAACTCGGGCGTGCCTTCGAGTAGCGGTTAATTTCTGAGCTAGCACGGCGAAACAGGAGAAGACATGAGCATAACAACTGAACTGAACCGCGAGGGTTCCGCCACCCCGGTGTCCGTGACGGCGACGCCCATCACGCATCCGCTGCAGCCGCTTACCCCGGCTGAAATCAACGCGGTCGCCGCTATTGTCCGGCAGAATGCCGCCTACGGCGATGATACGCGATTCGAGACGATGGAGCTGTTCGAGCCTGCAAAGCAGGTGGTGCATGATTTCAAGCCGGGCATGCCGATAGCTCGGCAGGCGCGGGTCAACGTCTTCAGCGCGAAGCAGATCGGGGTGACGCGACTTATCGTATCCCTCGATAGAAAAAAGGTCATCTCGCGCCAGGTGATCCCCGATGCTCGTCCGATGATTCAACTCGAACAGTTTCTCGCGATCGAAGGCATCGTGCGCGCCGATCCGAAATTCATCGCGGGCTGCGCGAAGCGCGGAATCACCGACATGACGACGGTCTGCGTCGATCCCTGGTCGGCCGGAAATTTCGGGATTCCCGGCGAGGAGGGACGTCATCTGTGCCATGTCTTCGCCTGGCAGCGCATGCGCAAGAACGAGAATTTTTACGCGCATCCGATCGAGGGTCTCAATGCGGTGATCGACCTCAAGACGTGGGAGATTATTCGCGTCGATGATCACGGTGTCATACCGGTTCCCCAGCAGGAGGCGAATTACGAACGTGAGTTCATCAAGACCACGCGGCCGGCGCTGAAGCCGATCGATATCGTTCAGCCCGAAGGCGTCAACTTCAAGATCGACGGCAGTCGGCTGACCTGGGACAAGTGGTCTCTCATCGTCGGCTTCAATGCACGCGAATCGCTCACCTTGCACGACATCAGCTACGATGGCCGCCCGGTGATGCACCGGGCGTCCCTGGTCGAAATGGCAGTGCCGTACGGCAGTCCGGATAACGGGCACTTCCGCAAAAATGTCTTCGACATCGGCGAATACGGCATCGGAAAACTCGCCAATTCACTCAAGCTTGGTTGCGATTGCCTGGGCGCCATCGAATATCTCGACGTTCACATGAACACGATGGATGGCGACGTCGCCACCGTCGAGAAAGCCATTTGCATTCATGAGGAGGATTCGGGGCTGCTATGGAAGCATTGGGACTTCCGGACCGACCGGGCGGAAATCCGGCGCGCACGCAAGCTTGTGATCTCGACGATCTGCACAGTCGGGAACTACGAATATGCGATGTACTGGTACCTCCACATCGACGGTACGATTGAATTCGAGATGAAGGCAACGGGTATCATCAATACTGCTGCCTGCATCCCCGGCAAGCCCGGCAAGTACGCCCGGGAAGTGCTTCCCGGCCTCGTCGGCCACATCCATCAGCATATCTTCTGCGCGCGGCTCGACATGACCGTGGACGGGGACAGCAACAGCTTCGTCGAATGCAACACCTATGCGGAAGAGTACGGGCCGGCCAATCCCCAGGGCAATGCCTTCTACGAAGCTGAAACGGTGCTGCGCACGGAAACCGCAGCGGCCCGCAAAGCCAATGCACCGAGCCAGCGCTATTGGAAGGTGATCAACCCGAACAAGACGAATTATGCGGGCTCATCGGTCGCCTACAAGCTCGAGGCTTCGAATTGCGTGACGCCGTTCACGCATCCGGATTCTCCGTCTGGGAAGCGCTCTACCTTCATCCAGAACCATGTCTGGGTCACGGCTTTCGATCCCGAAGAGCGGTATCCCGCCGGCGAATTCATGAACCATTCAGACGGATCCGGGGGCATTGCGGATTTCATCAAGAAGGACCGCCCGATCGAGAATGCGGATATCGTGCTCTGGCACGTCTTCGGCCTGCATCATCCGGTCCGCGTCGAGGATTTTCCGGTGCAGCCCTGCGTCCTCACGGGGTTCAAGCTAATGCCGGCAGGATTCTTCAACGGCAATCCGTGCATCGACCTCCCACCGGAGGTGAACAATGCGAGCTGCTGCGCCAAGGCCGAACGGTCCTGATGCATTCTGCCACGACGTGAGCTTCCGGATGTCGTCCGGAAGCACAGATGTGGAGCCCCTTTTCCGAGAGGCGTCGCCGTGATTTTTGCAGGTTCACATTTCATCGGTGGTGCCTTCTCGGGCTGGCGGGCAGCCTACACTGCGCGGGTGTTTGCGGCGGTATTGCCTCCACACTCTTGCTGGCGACGTCCTCCGCGGGAGCTAAATCCGGTGCCGCTGCCGCCGCCTTGGTCAAGATCCAGCTCGGTCGCGCGCTGTCTTACGCACTGTTCGGGGCGGTTGTGGGCGGCGGCGGCGCGGCCTTCGGCGAGCTTCTCGATCTGTCCGGTATGCAGATCATATTTCGCACGCTCGCTGCCTGCACGCTCGTATGGGCAGGTTGCTCGGTGGCCGGTCTGGGCCGGGGTTTTCCGTCCTTCGACAGAGTGTTGGCCACAGTCGTGAACGCCACGCGGCCTTCAGTTTCGAGGCCTTTCGCGAGTGCCCATCCGGTCGTTATGGGTGTCATCTGGGGATTCGCACCCTGCGGCATGGTCTATGCCGCGTTGTTGAACGCTATGATGACCGCGAGTACCGCAGGCGGTGCGGAATTCATGGCTGGCTTCGGCCTCGCCACCATCCCGGCGGTGGCATCGGCGGCCTTTGGCGTCACGGCGCTTGCCGGACTTGGTCGGTCGCTTCGGCAGGCCGCGCGTCGCAGGCTGCTCGGCGGCGCCATTGCGGCGCTGGGGCTCCTCAGTCTCGTCGAGCCGGCGGCCTCGCTCTCGGCGCTCTGTCTTGGTCGGTGACGGTTGCGGCAACGATGTGCCTCATTTGTCTTTTCCGTCCAGACAGAAACGGCAGCCGGCTATCGAATGGCGCCTACTGTCAATGATTGCGTGATCTGTCACGGGCTAATGAGGCTGCCAATAATGTTGGAGCAGAATTCCGTAACCAAACCGATGTCGTCGGACACCGGCAAACGCGGGGCGTTCCGTCCGGTTCGCGAGACGTCCTCACTCAACACTTCGGTTGGATAAGACGATGGGATCAAGCAGGATGATGGCGGAGTTTCCACCCGCCGACGACGCGCAGGTGACACTGGCGAACTGGCGGACCAAGCCGTTCAATGAATGGGGCTTTCGCAACGTGCGTGAGCTCCTGCCGACAGCGAATATCGAGCGGTCAGATGCACCGGCAGCGATGCAGTTCAACCTGCAGTATCTCGATGACGTGGCGTTCGAAGGCCTCAACGGTGCGCAGACGACGCTGGCGAAAGGATTGCGCCAGACCGAAACCGATGGCCTCATCGTGCTTCACCGCGGCAAGATCGTTTCGGATTGGTATGACCATGGCCTGACGCCATCGGCGCAGCATCTGGTTTTCTCGGTCACCAAATCGATCACCGGTTCGGTCGGAGGAATTCTCGCGGAAGCAGGCAAGCTCGATCCGGATGCGGAGGTCATCTCCTACATTCCCGAGATGAAAGGATCCGCCTACGGCGACTGCAGGGTTCGTCACCTCCTCGATATGAGCGTCGGCATCAAATTCGAGGAAGATTATCTGAAGCCTGACGGCGACGTCGCCCGTTACCGGCGTTCCACGGGCTGGGACGTCAGTGAGACGGGCGGGCTGGCCTCGCCTCATCTGCGCGAATATTTGCAGACCCTGAAGCCCGATGGCTCACCGCATGGGGAAAAATACCATTACGTCTCGACCAACACCGATGTGCTCGGCTGGGTCTACGAGCGCGTTTGTGGAATCTCCTACGCGAAAATCCTCCATCAATATCTCTGGGCGCCATTGGGTGCTGAATACGATGCCTATGTCGGCGTCGATTCACGCGGTGCCGCGCGGGCGGCCGGCGGGTTCTGTGCCAGCATTCGCGACCTCGCGAAGTTCGGCGAGATGATGCGCAACAACGGTGTCAGCAGCACGGGGCGCCAGGTCGTGCCCAGCTGGTGGATCGACGACATCCGCAACAATGGAAATGCTGAGGCCTGGTCGCGCGGGGAGTACGTCGCTCTGTTTCCGAACGGCAACTACCGTAGCAAATGGTACACGCCCGATCGATCGCGGAGCGCGTTCTGCGCAATCGGAATTCACGGGCAATATATCTATATCGACCCGCAGGACGAAACCGTCATTGTTCGCGTCTCATCGCAGGCTGGACCATTCGAAATCGCAAACGATCTGATGTGGATTCGCGCCTGCCGTGCCATCAGCGGCCGATTGGCGGGGCGCTAGATACTGCACCACTTTCACCGAGACATTTTTAGAAGGAGCCTGAAATGACCCTCCGGATTGATCGACGTAATATCCTAAAGCTCGGCAGCGGCGGTGCGTTGGCGCTCTCCATGCCGCGTATCGCATTGGCGCAGGCGACGAAGACCATTCGCGCCGTGATGCACGCGCCGCTGCGGATCAGTGATCCCATGTTCTCGACCGCCTGGACCGCCCGCAACCACGGTTACAACATCTATGACACGCTGTTTTCGACAGACAGCCAGTTTCAGATCAAGCCGCAGATGGTGGAATCGTTCGAGACGTCGGCAGACAGGCTGGTCTGGACGTTCCAGCTTCGCTCCGGCCTGAAGTTTCACGACGGAGCGCCGGTGACGTCCGCCGACGTGCTGCCTTCGCTGGCGCGTTGGTCCAAGCGCGACAGCATGGGCCAGAAGCTCATGGAGTTCGTGGTCGAGATGACGGCCGTCGACGAGCGTACGTTCCGGATCAAGCTGAACCAGCCGTGCGGTTTCCTGCTACAGGCGCTTGGCAAGCCGAATTCCAGCGTGCCTTTCATCATGCCCGCCCGCATCGCCGCGACGCCCGCTGATCAGGCCGTGACCGATTACATCGGGTCGGGTCCGTTCCACTTTGTGACCGCAGAATTTAAACCCGGGACGAAAGCGGTTTATGAAAGAAACCCGGATTACGTCTCGCGCAACGAGCCTTCGGACGGCATGAGCGGCGGCAGGGTCGTCAAGGTCGGCCGTTATGAGTGGATCAGCATGCCGGACCTGCAGACGGCGGCGAATGCCTTGATGGGCAACGAGATCGACTATCTGGAGATGCCGCCTCACGATCTGCTGCCGGCGCTGTCGAAAGCGCCCGGTGTCGAGCTCACGGATTACAACCCGCTTGGCTATGTCGGCACCTGCCGGATGAACTGGCTGGCGCCGCCGTTCGACAAATTGGAGATCAGGCAGGCCGTCCTGCATGCGTTGAACCAGCAGGACTGGCTCGATGCGCAGATCGGCAATCCCGACTACTATGAAATCACGCCGGCCATGTTCATCGCCGGAACTCCGTTTGCCAGCAACAGCGGCTGGTCCACCAAGGCCGATGTGGCGCTCGCCAAGGACCTCTTGAAGAAGGGTGGCTACAAGGGTGAGCAGATCGTCATCCCCAATGCCACGGATGTGCCGATCCTCAACGCGCTGGGCACCGTCACCGCACAGGCGCTACAGGCGATTGGGATGAACGTTACGCTGGTCCCTATGGATTGGGGATCCGTTCTTGCCCGCCGCGCCAAGCAGGATCCTCCCACGCAGGGTGGATGGTCGTTGTTCCACTCCGGCTGGGCCGCGACGGACATGATGAACCCGCTTGGCAACGCCTATATCAATGCCAAGGGAAAAAATGGCGGCAGCTTCGGCTGGGCAGAGGACGCTGCCATTGAGAAGCTTCGCGACGATTTCGCCAGGACTGGTATCCTGAGCGATCAAAAGAAGATCTCCGACGACATTCAGAAGCGCGCCTATGAGGTCGTGACCTATATTCCAACGGGACAGTACAAGAACCCGGCTGCCAACCGAAAAAGCCTGCAAGGGATATTGAAGGCACCGGTGCCGCTGTTCTGGAACATCGACAAGGTGGGCTGATCCCCATGTTGTCGTTCCTTTGGAAAAGATTGCTGGCGACCATCCCGGTGCTACTGGTCGTCACGGCGGTAGCCTTCGTGCTGCTGCGACTGAGCGGCGGTGACCCCGCTGCTATTCTGGCCGGCGATTCGGGTACCCCGGAAACCATCGCAGCGATCCGAATGCGCCTCGGTCTGGACCGGCCGCTTATCGTGCAGTTCGTGCAGTGGTGTTGGCAGTTGCTGCATGGCGATCTCGGCAATTCCATCCTGTCGAATCAGCTCGTCACCAGCATGATCGCGGCGCGGGTGGAGCCGACACTTGTGATATCGCTGTCGACGATCTTGCTCTCGATGCTGATCGGCGTTCCATTGGGCGTGCTGGCGGCCTGGAAGCGCGGATCATGGATCGACCGCATGACGATGAGCGTCTCGATCGTTGGCTTCGCATTGCCGGGTTTTGCGCTCGGCTATCTGTGGATTTACGTGTTTTCGGTGAAGCTCGGTGCTCTCCCGGTCCAGGGCTATGTGAACCTCGCCGACGGATTGTTGCCGTTCCTGTCGCACATAGTGCTTCCGACATTGACGTTGAGTGTGGTGCAGATCGCGTTGATCGCCCGAGTCACGCGCACCAGCCTGCTGGAAATATTGAGCGACGACTTCGTGAGGACCGCGCGAGCGAAAGGCCTGCCCGAACGCATCGTGTTGTTTCGGCATGCACTTAAGAATGCGGCGGTGCCGATCGCCTCGGTCGTCGGCATCGGTGTCGCTTTCCTGATCGGCGGCGTGATCGTGACCGAAAGCGTCTTCAATCTCCCCGGCTTGGGACGGCTGACGGTCGAGTCGGTCCTCGCGCGCGACTATCCGGTCATCCAGGGTATCATCATCGTTTTCAGCGGCGTTTATGTCGTGATCAACCTGCTTGTGGATCTCAGCTACACGGTTTTCGATCCAAGGATCCGGTACTGATGACGATCGAAATTGCGACGCCTTCGCCGCGCGTGTCTCCTTTCGGCCGGGTCAGGTCGTTACTGCGGCGTTCACCGGGCATCACCTTTGCGTTGATCGTCCTGGTGCTTCTGATCCTTGGCGCCGTGCTGGCTCCAATGCTGCATACGGTCGATCCGGCCCAGATCAACCCGCGGCTTCGCCTGCGTGCACCAGACGCCAGGTTCTGGCTGGGAAGCGATGCGCTCGGACGCGATGTCTGGAGCCGTATTGTCTTTGGGAGCCGCATTTCATTGACCGTCGGAATCAGCGTGGCGGCGTTGTCGCTGATCACAGGAACTCTGCTCGGTCTTCTCGCCGGCATGGTGTCCTGGCTGGACGGCGTGTTGATGCGCACGATGGACGGGTTGATGGCCATTCCCGCGATCCTGCTCGCGATCGCATTGATCGGGTCGCTGGGGGCCAATCTGGCGACGATCTGTTTTGCCATCACGCTTCCGGAGATTCCTCGCGTGGCCAGGCTGGTCCGCAGCGTCATCCTGACAGTCAAGACTGAGGCTTATGTCGAGGCGGCCATCAGCATGGGAACGCGCTTGCCGGGTCTGATGTGGTTTCACATTCTCCCGAATATCCTGGCTCCCCTGATTGTGCAGGGCACTTACATCGCTTCATCGGCCATCCTGATTGAAGCGGCGTTGTCGTTCCTCGGAATCGGGATCGCCGACGGAACACCGAGCTGGGGTAACATCATGGCCGACGCCCGCGTCTACTTCACGCTGGCGCCATGGCTGATGTTTGCGCCTGGGCTGTGCATCGCGCTGACCGTGCTCGCATTTAACCAATTGGGGGATGGCCTTCGCGATCTGCTGGATCCGCGCCTGGCCCGCTCTGTCAGGAGCTTCTCGTGACCGGGCCGCTACTTGAAATCACGGGTCTGTCGGTCCGCCTCCGCGAAACCCGTAAGCCTGTCGTCAAGTGTGTCGACCTGAGCGTCGGGAGGGGCGAAATCGTTTGCGTTGTCGGAGAATCCGGTTCCGGAAAATCGGTGACGGCGTTCACGACAATGGGATTGCTTCCCGATGCCTTGGAGGTTGCCGGCGGGTCCGTGCTGCTGAATGGGGAAGACCTTCTCTCGTCGTCTGCCGCGCGGATCCGCGCGCTCCGCGGCCGCCGGATGGCGATGATCTTTCAGGAGCCGATGACCGCTCTGAATCCCGTTCTGACCGTCGGGCGGCAGATCGGGGAAGTGCTGGAGTGGCACGAACCGCAGCTGACGAAGCAACAGGTCGCCGGCCGGGTGCTGGAATCCCTGCGCGAGATGAACCTGCCGTCACCGGCTTTGCTGGTGGATGCCTACCCGCATCAGATGTCTGGCGGACAGCGTCAACGCGTCATGATTGCAATGGCGCTGGTGTTGCAACCTGATCTACTTATCGCGGACGAACCAACCACCGCGCTGGATGTGACAACGCAGAAGCAGATCCTGGTGCTGATCAAGTCGTTGGTGAAGGTGCGCAACATCGGTGTTCTGCTCATCACCCACGACTTCGGCGTGGTGTCCGAAATGGCGGACCGTGTTGTCGTGATGCAATCCGGGGCCGTTGTTGAAAGCGGCCCTGTTGCGGAGGTGCTGTCCGCACCGCGGCATGCCTATACGCGAAAATTGATCGACTCAGTTCCGCGCGGCGGCGCGGTCATCCGCGCTCCCGTCGAGTCCGAAATCGTTCTGGAGGTGATCGGTCTCGGCATGACCTATGCAGAGAGTGGAATATTCAGCAAGCGTCGATCTACAAACGCACTCGTTGACGTATCGATGGAGCTGCGCCGCGGCGAAATACTCGGCGTCGTGGGAGAGTCTGGTTCGGGCAAATCGACCCTCGCGCGGTCCATCGCCAGGTTGCTCAAGCCAACCGCCGGCTCGATCAATTTGCACGGCGTGAACATCGCGCAGATGGGGGCTGGCGCCTTGCGGCCGCACAGGCGTCACGTCCAGGTCGTGTTTCAGGATCCCTTTCGTTCGCTCAATCCGCGCATGAAGGTCGGGCGGGCTCTGATCGAAGGAGCCGTTAATTTTGGCGTTAGCCCGGATGACGCGGCAAAACGCGTCGCGGAACTGCTGGCTGTCGTCGGAATGGACGAGAGTGCGATCGATCGCTATCCGCACGAATTCTCCGGCGGACAGCGCCAGCGCCTTTGCATCGCTCGGGCGCTGGCATCGCGGCCGGACATTTTAGTCGCGGATGAAGCAGTGTCCGCGCTCGATGTGTCCGTGCAGTCGCAAGTCGTGACGCTCTTGGGCCGTCTGCGCGATCAGCTCGGCCTTTCGATTATTTTCATAACGCACGATCTGCGCTTGACCAGCCAAATCTGCGATCGACTTCTTGTCATGAAGTCGGGAGAGGTAATCGAACAGGGACCAACGGCGGAAATCTTCGGTCAACCGCGGCAGGAATATACCAAGATGTTGCTGGCATCTTCCCCCCAATTTTTGAATCGTTCTGCCATTTCGTAAGAAAAGGCTATGAATTTGACGGTCCGTTCGGGGTGAAGGTGACTATTGAACTTGAAGAGATTTGTCGGCTATTGGCGCAATGTATGGACCGGCTGCTGATCGCAAGTGGGATTATGCGTGGATAGCGGAAGTCGCTGATACGTATCCGGCCTGTTAATCGGCTCGCGGGCCGTGGCCTTGATGGGTATACGCACGCGCCTTTGGCCTCATTAGCGGACAGGTTTTCGAGTAACCATTTGCGCCACCAGGCTCTGAGCACGTCGATCGATCCGTTCCATGCAGATTCTCAATCGCGAACTGATTTGGAGGTCGAGGGCCTAGATGGCTTCGACCTCAAGTCTGTGGTCGCATCAGCAGAACCTTGGCGGCCTGGATGAAGAGAGTTCTCAGATAACGGCTGCCTCGCTTGGATATGCGGCCCAGGATCGAGCGCCCTCCGGTGCTGTATTGTCGCGGCACCAGCCCAAGCCAGGCGCGGCGACGCGCTTTTCAAGCCCCGTGCTGGTGATGGCGCCGGCCATGGCAAGCCCCGACGCGACGAACAGCCAGCCGCCGTTAGAAAAGCCGCTGAGCGCCAGAGGCACTGCCTTCGCGGTGCCCAGGACGTCGCCGGTCAAACCCGTGGGCGGCGAGAAGCCGAGGGCAACGATCAGTAGAAATATCAGCAATACCGCGCTGACGCCGTAGGGGATCGCCTCGGTGATCCACATCAAAACGATGAAGGCCATCACCGCAATGACACGCTGGCCTGCGAGGGAGAGTCCCGCAGGCGTCGGTGCAAGGATGATCGCGGCCATCATAGCGAGGCCGAACAGGATGATCAGGACGTGCCTGACAGCCATGGTATTCCCGTTTGCGGCATGACCCCGTCGATGACATGCGTCTCTCCCTCGATTGTCGTCTTTTCGCGTTCTTCTTGTATTTTTCTTGTTTTGACGATCACAGTTTACCGCAAGGCCGCCACGTCCCGGGCCTTGCGCTGATGTCTTTGGCTTGCGTGGGCGTTCTGCGTGATGCTGCCAGCGATCACGCGCCGAGAACGATGACCCCGTCCGCCGCGCGCACGCCCTGTCCTGCGGGAAGCACGAAGACCGGGTTGATCTCAGCCTCGACAAGGCGCCCGCCGAGCTGCGCCACCATCTCCGAGAACGCGACGATCGCAGATGCCAGGGCGTCGACATCGCATTTCGGCCGGCCACGGAAGCCGTCCAGCAGCGGCCATGTGACGAGGTCGCGGGCCATGGCCAGCGCCTCGCTGCGGGTAAGGCCGCCCTCCGGCGGGAGCAGGCGCATCGTCGTGTCCTTGAAGAGTTCGGCGGTGACGCCGCCCATGCCGAGCAGGATTGCCGCACCCAGGGAATCCCGATGCATGCCGAGGATGAATTCGACTCCGCCCACGACCATTTCTTGAACGAGGAAGCGCTGCGGACGCTCGAACGTGTTGCGTTCGACTTCGTCGGCCATGGCCGTCAGGCGGGCGCCAATGGTCTCAGCCGTCAGATTCACCGCAACGCCGCCGACGTCGCTCTTGTGCGTGATCACGCTGGACAGGATCTTGAGCACCACCCGGCCGCCGAGCGCGCGTGCCGCCGCTTCCGCTTCCCGAGGCGTGGCGATGATGGTCTCTGCCGCGGTTGGCACTCCGAAGCGCGCGAACAGCGTCTTCGCCTGTGCTTCGTCGAGCGCGCCCGCAGGAAAGTCGCTGATGTCGATCGGGCGTCCGATGCTCCCGGATTGCTGCAGCGGCACGGCGTGTCCGGCCTGCAGCAGCCCATCCAGCGCACCGGCGCAGCTCTCTGCGGATGTATAGGCGGGAACACCACGCTGGGTCAGGACCGACACGACATTCGGCGCGTAGGGGCTCACATAGGCGATGACCGGCTTGTCGCTCATCGGCAGGCAGTCCCGGATTGCGTCGGCCATCAAGGCTGGCGTGCCCACCGCGGACGATCCGGCGATGATGACCAGGGCATCGTAGGTGGTGCTGGCCAGCAGGATGCGAATGGCACCGCGCAGCAGGTCCGGCTGCAGGCCGGCCAATGTTACGTCGATCGGATTGCGATCCAGTACGGCATGAGATCCTGACTGCAATGCGCGCAACTGCTCGGCGGTTTTTTCGTCAGGCAGGGGAGTTTCGAAGCCTGCCATGCCCAAACAGTCGGAGACTATCGTGCCAGCACCGCCGGTCGACGTCAGAATCGCTACGCGCTTGCCGTGAAGCGACCGTCCAGCCGAAAGGGCCGCAGGAATATCGAGCAGATCCTCGAAAGTTTTCGCGCGAACGATGCCAAGCTGCCTGAAAAAGGCATCATACATGCGGTCCGACCCTGCGAGCGCTCCGGTATGGGATATGGCAGCCTTGGCGCCCGCCTCCGAGCGCCCGATCTTGAAGACGACGATCGGTTTGCCGGCGCGCCGCGCTTTCAGCGCCGCCTCGCGAAACCGCGCCGGATTGCGGATGGCTTCGATGTAAAGCGCAATGACTTTGGTTGTATCGTCATCCGCGAGATAGTCGACGAAATCGGCGAGTTCGAGATCGGCTTCGTTGCTGGTTGACACCAGCTTGGACAGTCCGATGCCGCGCGCGGCCGCGCGCGACAGCAGGGATCCGAGAATGCCGCCGCTCTGTGAGACCAGACCGATCGATCCCGCGGTGAAGTGATCCATCGCCAGCGCGCCCGACGCGGACAGCACGATATTGTCGGTGAGGTTCACGAGGCCGATCGTATTCGGCCCAAGAATCCGCATCGATCCGGCGGCTTCCAGGAGTTGCTTCTGCCGTTCGGCGCCGTCTGATCCGGTCTCTGTGTAACCGCTGGCGAGAACGATTGCAGCGGCCGTGCCGCGTTTGGACAATTCACGCACCGCGCCATGGGCGCGCTCTGCGCCGAGCAGGACGATGGCGACGTCCGGCACAGCCGGCAGCGACGCGATGTCCGGGTAGCAGGTAATGCCGCCGATCTTGTCCACCTTGGGATTGACGGGATAGATCTTGCCGGCAAAGCCGTGCTTGAGGAGAAACGAGACCGGTCGCCCGGACGTCTTGCTGGGATCCGCCGAGGCGCCAATGATGGCGACGCTGCGCGGTTGCATCAGCCGCTGGATCTCATTCATCGGTTTACTCCTTCGACGACGACTGGGCGAGAAACGCCAGCACGGCTTCCCGATGTTCCGTGCTCGTGTAGCAGATGCCCTGCGCCTGGCTGCCGAGCGCGAAAATCTCGTGCGCCGAATGCTCGAACGTCTCGTTCAGGATCTTCTTGCCCAACGCGAGTGCGGTCGGAGAATACTGCGCGAGGTCGGTCGCCCAGCTCTGCGCGGCCGACAGCAGTTCGGCAGAGGCGACCTTGCGATCGATGATGCCAAGCGCGAGCGACTCGTCGGCTTCGACGACGCGGCCGGTGAAAATCAGCTCTTTCGCTTTCGACAGTCCGACGCGTCGGGGCAGGAAATACAGTCCGCCGCCGTCCGGTATCAGGCCACGTTTGATGTAGGACCATGTGAATTTCGTGCGCTCCGTTCCCATCACGAAATCGCAGGCGAGCGCGACGTCGGCGCCGAGACCCGCTGCGGCGCCATTGACGGCGGCGATGGTCGGCTTCGGCAGGTTGAGCAGCAGCGACTGCGCGCGGTGCACGCCCTGCTGCCGGCTCCAGCCGTTGAATGCAACCTCTCCCTGCGGCGCCTCGAGCCGGCGCTTCATGCCGCTGATGTCGCCACCGGCACAGAATGAATGTCCATGGCCGGTCAGGACGAGTGCCTTGATCGCACTGTCGCGGGTGACCGTTTCGAGTGCGCTGACGAACTCCGATCGCATTTCGTCGCTCATGGCATTGCGCCGGTCCGGGCGATTGAAAGCGATGGTCGCAATGCCGGCTTCAACGGAGAATTCGATCAACTGGTAGGACATGGAATAGCCTGTGCCTGACGTCTGAGGTTGGGGCGGATGCGCATGGAGAGCCGAGCTATTCCGCCTTGATGTTGGCGTCCTTGATCAGCTTGCTCCAACGTTCTTCTTCGCGCTGGACATAGCGATCGAGGTCGGCCGGAGAACTCGCCTCCATGATGAGACCTTCGTTGGTCTCGAGGCGCTTGAACGCTCCCGAGCTCACCGCTTGTTTCACGGCCTTGTTCAGGCGATCGATGATCGGAGCGGGGGTCTTCGCTGGTGCATAGAGGCCATACCAGGATTCAGCCGCGTATCCGGGGACGCCTGCCTCCGCCACAGTCGGCAGGTCTGGGTAGGCGGGCGAACGCTCTGACGACGTCACGGCCAATGCGCGAAGCTGGCCAGACTCGACCAGCGAAGCCGCGCTCGCCACCGTCGTAAAGATGACCTGGATTTCACCGCCCAGGAGATCACTGATCGCGGGCGCGGCTCCCTTGTAGGAAACGGTGGTCAACTTCACGTTCGCCATCGTGTTGAAGAGTTCACCGGCGAGATGGGCCGATGTGCCGACACCGAATGTCCCGTAGTTCATCTTGTCGGGATTCTTCTTGGCTTCGGCGATCAGATCGGCAATCGACTTGATGTTCGACGATGGATTCACGACGACGACATTGAACGATCGCGCGATCAGCGAGATTGCGGCAAAGTCCTTGTGCGGATCGAACGGGAGCTTCGCGTTGAGGCTCGGATTGACCGCGTGCGCGAACGTCGCCATCAACAGCGTGTAACCGTCCGGATCACTTGTCGCCACAGCCTGGGTGCCGAGGATCGTGCCCGCTCCGGGCCTGTTCTCGATGATCACCGATTTCTTGAGGTCCGGAGAGATGGCTTGCGCAAGGGTTCGTGACACGATGTCCGTTCCCCCGCCGGCCGCAAACGGAACGACGATCTTGACGAGTTTTTCCGGGTATTCGGCGTGCGCCGGCCGGGCAGAAATTGCGGCCGATGCCAGGTATCCGAACAGGCAGGCGACCATGCCTGCGGAGCCAACCGCAAACCGAAACGCGCCGGTGGGTATTTTCGATTTGCTACCGATCAGGGCGCTTGAGGCTTCTATGTTGGCAGTCATGCCAATCTCCCTTTGATTTTTGCGCGAGGCATCTGAACCGTGCCGTCGTCGTCAAATGCAGCGCGATGCCACCTCGACGGTGCGCTGTCTAGCACGTGCACGAACGCGGTCATCGTCGCATTTCCACCTGGTGGAATTGGCGAACATACCCTATTTTGACGATCGGGATCGCGATTGGAGCGGCGTCATGACAACGAGATTTGTTCCGCAGAAGGCCCCTATCAATCGCTCACTGGACAGGGGCATCGCCATCCTCCGAGCGTTTCGGCCTGGCGCGGAGCTCCTTGGCAACGGTGAGCTATCGGAGCGAACGGGTCTTTCGCCTGCAACCGTCAGCAGGCTCACGCAGACGCTCACGCATGCGGGATATCTGGAATACGATTCCATGCAGCGCGCGTACCGGCTGGGGGCAGGGGTTCTCAGCCTTGGACATGCGATGCGGACAGGGTCATCTGTTCTGCGGGTCGCGACACCCCTGATGTCCGCGCTGGCGCGGCGCCTGCGCATCAATGTCGGACTGGCGGTGCAGGATTCCGACGAGATGGTCTATCTCGAATCGCTGCGCTTCAATGTCCGCGCGTCGCAACGCGTCATCGTTTCCGGACATCGGGTGCCCATCGAACTGACGGCTCTGGGCCGCGCCTATCTGGCCGCGGCGAAGGAACCCGGTCGATCCGCCCTCATCGCCAGGCTAAAGGCGAAAGGGCGAAAGCGTTGGCCGGCGATCGAGCGAGGAATTGTCGAGGCTGCTGCAAGCATCGAGCGGAGGAGCTACTGTTTCGCGACCTGGCAGCCCGAGGTGACGGCACTTGCAACGCCCATCGTCATCGAGGGACGACCGATCTATGTGGTCAATCTCAGCGTGACGTCGGAAGAGCCCGCGAGCAGGTGGGTGGAGCGGTTGCGCGAGCCGCTGCTTGAACTGGCTACACAGATCCAAACTGCGATTGTCGATCTAGATCATGTTTAGATCATTAATTCAGTTTCGGCTGCTTCATTCGACGTTAGGCGCCGGTCATACGCTTTAACAACCATTTCATCGCCCTCATCTGTACCCTCGTGTGGCTATGTGGGCGCTGGGATGAGGCAAAGGCATTACAGCGGCCATTGCCAGACGACGCGCTGCGGATCGTCGCGCGCGGCGCTGACAAAGACGACCGCGCGGCGGCGTGAGAAAGTTGTGCGATAGGTGCGGCTGCGCTCACGCCATGGCTTCAAATGAATCGCGATAGTGGGCGTGACCTGACCGGGCGGCGACCGGGACGGCAATGGCAGTTCGGAATCGGCCTTCTGCGAGCGCTGGGACGCCGTCTATGCGTCTATTCAACGTGACGAAGCGGCGGCGGCCTTGATCAGGATTTCCGAATTTCTCAGCGAGTATCCCTGGGACGGCGTGGCGCAGTATCACGCCGAGCGTCTTCGTGCGGCGGTCCGGCAGCGGAAACTACTGGAAGCATCCCGGCATTGAACATGGCTGGAAACGAGCGTCAGGAGAATGAACGATGGACAGGCGGCAACTCCTGACCGGCGCGGTCGGGTTCGCGGTCGGCGCAGCAGCGATCACCGCACCTGCGATTGTCCAGGCGAAGACGCGGCTTCGGCTCGGCCACCTCCACGTCGTCGCCGTCGACGGCCAGATATTGACCGGTCTCGATCGCGGCTCGTTCGAACGTCATGGGATCGACTTTGAGCGCACGGAATTCAATACCGGGCCCGAAGTTTTCGAGGCGATGGCCGCCGGTCAGCTTGACTTGCTGTCGGCTGGCGGCGTGATCTCCAACTATTTGGCCCTTGGCGCTGGCCGCGCGTTCCTGATCAACGACATCGAGGTTGCCACCGCGCAGCTCTCGGTGCGGCCGGACCTTGGCGTTCGGACATTCGCCGACCTCAGGGGCAAGCGCATCGCGACGACCACGAGGACGACGGCTCACGTCTTTCTCGATCGGGCGTTGCGTGCCAACAACGTCGACATTTCCGAGGTCGAGATACGCAACAGCAGCATGTTGGCGGCGGTAGCCTCTTTCATTTCCGGTGAGGTTCCGGCGGTTGCACTCTGGGTGCCATTCAACATCACGGTTCGCGAGATGTTGCCGGGCGCCATCAAGTTGGTGGATGCGTCAGCTTTCTATCCGCAATCGGCGGTCGTTGGTGGCTGGGTTGCACGGCATGATTACTACGACAACAACAGGGAGGTCCTCGGCGGTATCATTCGCGGCTGGGCGGAGGCCAATGACTTTATCCTGCGCAACAGTTCCGCTGCCGCCGATGCCTTGCAGAGAAACCACTACCGTCAGGCATCCGTTGCCGACATCAGCGAAGCGCTCAAGGCGCAAAAGATGTTTTCGTCGCGGGAGTGGAAGCGGCTCTATTCCGACGGCACAGTCGTGAAATGGCTGCAGCAGGTCCGACTTCTTCATGACCGGCGCGGGCGTCGCTAATCCGAAGCCGGCCACGGAATATTTCGATGCCAGCCTTTACCTGGCGGTAGTTCAGTAGCAAACGCCGGCAATTCTCTTCATTGGCGGAGGGACGCGGGTGAGGGCGGACGGCAGTGCCGGAGAGCGATTTTTGGCATCGCCCCGAACCGAGTGCCCCTATCGTGCCCCAGCTTCTTTGGGGCACAGTCCGAGGGAATTAAGCCAGTAAGTCATTGGATATTAAGGAATAATGGTGGGCGCACAAGGGATCGAACCTTGGACCTCTCCCGTGTGAAGGGAACGCTCTCCCGCTGAGCTATGCGCCCGGGATGACCTGGCACCTCAAATGCCCGGGCGGATGGCCCCAGCGGTGCACGACGTCAGTGGCGCGATTTAGGGAATAGGGGGCGGGGGTGTCAAGCGCGCGCTGCCGATCTGCCGAACAATGTTCGGCCAGATCGGCGCGGATCGCGGAAAACGCCTCAGCCGGGCTGCTGCTGGGCCCGGGAGGCGTGGGACTGCAGCGCGCGGATGCGGTCGGCGAGGGTGCCACTGGCGACGACGCCGTTGCCATTGGCGGGGCGGGGTGGGGCCGCCGGGGCGGGTTCGGCCGCCAGAATCGCCTCGATGGCGGAATTCGGCCCTTCCAGCGTCATCGCCAGCTTGGCCACTTCGGCGGCGATGTCGTTGATGCGCTCGCGCAGCAGGGCGTTTTCCATGCGCTCGGTAGCCCAGGCGTTTTCGGTCTGTTGCTGGATCGCGACCAGCTCGCGCTGCAATTTGGCGCGCTCGTCCTGGGCGGTCCGCAGCTGTTCTTCGGCGGCGGCCTTCTCGGATTTGATCTTTTCGAACAGCGGTGCGGCCTTGCCGCCGGCCATGGCCGCGATCTCGACGCGGAGGTCCTTGGCGATCAGCTCGGCGGCCTCGGTGGCCTGGCGCAACTGGCTGTTCTCGAAATCGCGTTCCGCCAGGAGCTTGGTCTGCAGCGAGAGCTGGCTCTCCAGATCGTTGACGCGCAGGCCGAGTTGCTCGGCTTCCTTGACCTGGCTGGTGAGCTGGCCGTCGAGATCGGCGACACGCTGGCTGAGGTTTTCGACGCGACTGCGCGCCTCGGTGAGCTCGCGGCTCGCGGTATCGGATTCGCCGCGCTGCAGCTCAAGGCGCTGCTGGGTCGAGGCAAAATCCTTCTCGGCGTCATTGACGCGGTTCTTGAGCGCCTCGATTTGGGTGCGCACCGCCACCAGTTCGATCTGCCGGCTGTCGGCCACCAGGGTGCGGTCAGACAATTCGTGGTTCAGCCGGGCCAGTTCGCCCTGCTTGTCGGTCAGCGCCTGCTCGGCGGATCGCAGCGTTTCCACCTTGGCGGCGAACTCGGCTTCGGTGCGGGCGAGCTTCTCTTTGACTTCGGCCTCGCGGGCTTCCAGCGCGAAGATGGTGGCGTTCTTCTCGCCGAGCTCCAGCTTCATGCGGTTGATGGCGTCGGATTTCTTGCCGAGTTCGGCGAGTTGGTGGGTGGTCTTGTTCTTGAGCTGATCGACGCTCATCTCCAGCCGCCGCGCCGACATGGCAAATTCGGCGCGCAACTCGTCCTTGTCGGCCTGGATCTCGGACATCGACAGCGGCGTGGCGGCTTCGAGGCGACGGGTGGTGAGGCGCACCGCGCGGTTGTGAACCAGCGGCATGATCATCAGCCCAAACAGCATCGAGACCAGAAAACCGATCGCCAGATACATGATCGGTTCAACCATGGCTGATACTCCTGCCCGCTAAAAATCAGTGATTAGCATGCCATGACAGGCCGGGAAAAGACCAGCTTAACGCCCGGTTAACCTTTATCGGTGCGGTTTTGAGGCGTGAAGGCCTGGATCAGAACGGATTCCAGGTCGCGCTCGGCGTGAACTTGAGATAGCCGATATTGGCGCCAAGGCGCAGTCCGAGGCCGGAGCGAATCGGCACCAGCACGATGTTGTTGGCGGTGAGGGCCGTCATGCCGAAGCCGCCGATGATGTAGGCCGATCCGTCGATGCCGCCGAAGCGCTGGTAGATCGCGTTGGTGGCCGGCAGGTTATAGACCAGCGTCATGGTGCGGGCGCCGTCGCCGCCCCAGTCGAAGCCGACAGAGGGGCCCTGCCAGTAGACCCGGAGGTCGCCGGCGTTCTTGGTATAAAGGGTGCCTTCGCCGTAGCGCAGCCCGACGGCAATGGCGCCGGAACCTTCCTCGCCGAGGATGTAGCCGTTCGGCAAGCCCCACTGGCTGACGGCGCGCTCAATAACCGAGGCCAGGCCGCGCGACACGTTGCCGAAGAAGCGGTGCCCCGCATTGGTCAACTCGTCCGGCCCATAGGTGCTGGGCGCGGCGGCCTGCTGCGGCGGGCGCTGCGGTTGCTGGGCGGACGCGGGTGAAAGCGCAAACGCCGCCGCTGCGAGCGCCAGCGCTGCCAAGCGTGATGCGAAGGTCATGAAAGAACCCCTAGGTATTGAAATTAAGACCGCAGCTTTAACCGGATGCTGACAGGCATCGCTTTAGAGTTACGGTCAGTGTCCCCGACTCCCTATACTATCGGTATCAACTATGACGGCACAACGGCGAGAATTGAAAGCGTGGCGCCGCCGAATCGCCTTGATCGCGCTGCTGGCGACTGTGGGCGTGCCGGCGCTTTCACTGGCGGCGACGACGGAGCGAGTCGTCGCCAATCGATTTACGGGCCTGGCTCTCAGCGGTTTCGATCCGGTGGCTTATTTCACCGACGCCCGGCCGATGCTGGGCATCGCCGACTATGAACTGTCCAAAGAAGGTGTGGTCTGGCGGTTTCGCAACGAGGGCAACCGGGCGTCGTTCGCCGCCTATCCGACGTTAGACGGCCCACAATTCGGCTGTTACGATCCGGTGGTTGCCGCCCGCGGCGTCGCATATGCCTGCAATCCGCAGTTTTGGCTTATCCTGGAAAATCGCCT
>JAQGKA010000263.1 GCA_028290355.1 Tardiphaga sp.
CCTTCAATTCGTTGCTCATCACAGGATCCCTTCGAGCGTCGTCGTATCATTCATTTGTGTCAGTCCGTCCGCGAACAGTTGCGGCCGCAGCAAACGCATTTCGCCGCCGAGGCGCTGAGCGGCCGCATCCGGCTGAGCCGACAGCGCCGTCGCAATCGCCGCGTAGTCGACGTCGGACTTGTGCTGGTTAAGCTTGAAACTGCCCTCGACCTCATCCACCGACATCACCACGCCGACAATCGCCTTCTTCATCGCCTCCAGCCGCCCGGCCGTCATCTTCGCCGACGTCCATGGCGGCTTCGGCAACAGCCAGTTCTCGAATTTGGCGCTGAGCACGTCAAGATGCGGACCGAGTTCGTCGTCGGACAGCACGCGCACCGAACCCGTCAGATGCACAGCCTGATAGAGCCAGGTCGGCACCTGATCCGGCGACGCATACCAGTCCGCGGACACATAGGCATCCGCGCCGTTCACCGCCATCACCCAGTTCGCATGGCCGTCAGCGAGCTTCAGCAGCGGGTTGTGACGCGCCATGTGGAATGCGAGGCGCGGCGTGCCGTCGTTGCCGTAATCGAGGCAGAACGGCAGCGCCGAGGCGATCGGCTTGGCGCCATCCCACGCGCAGACCGTGCCGAATCCGCGCGCGGCGACGAACGCCAGAGCGGCGGCGCGATCGGGTTTGAACTTGGGTGGCGTGTACATGACGGGCTCCTGCTGTGTGAGGGGCCGTCGGATCAGATCGCGCTGCTGGGAAGGAGGGTTTGCCGCGGACCAGATCCGGCGGCAGTGGCGACGATCTTAAACGCGAACGCCTTCACCTGCCGCGAGAATGCGGCGGCGGCGGGCGATGATGCTGGTCGCGGCGTTGATCATGGCGGGGGTGATAGGGCCAAGGGGTGCGGGCGTCAAGATGCGCCATGCATTTCAGCAGGTCGTCCCGGCAAGCGAGCTTGCGAGCGCAAGCCGGGACAACATCTGGAGGCTAACTCAAATGCTTGGACTCCACGGCGCCGGCACCAGTCGGTAGCCGCTGCCGTCGCGCTCGACATAACCGTTGGCCGGGAACGGATAGTGGAAACCCTGCACCCGCATCCGGTCGGCCACCAGCATGTCGTAGACCTTGCGGCGGGTGATCTCGGCCTGCGCGGGATCCTGATCGTACATCAGGTGCCAGCCCGGATGGGTCGCAAACAAGGCGGGGTGGTTGGTGACGTCGGACTGGATGAAGAGCTTGTCACTGCCCGACGACAGCACATAGGAGGTGTGGCCCGGGGTGTGGCCGATCGACTCCACAGCCAGCAGGCCGGGCGCGACATCCTTGCCCCATTCATAGGGCGTGACCTTCTTCTTCAGTCCGTCCACGAACACTTTGCGGTTGCTGGCGAACAGGCCCTTCATGCGCTCGTTGGCGGCGCGGCTCATCTCGCCGTCGTCCATCCAGTACTTCCATTCGGTGGCCGGCACCAGGACTTCGGCATTCGGGAATGCCGGCGTGCCGTCGGCCAGCAACAATCCGTTCACATGGTCGCTATGGAAATGCGAGATCACAACCATATCGACGGACTTCGGGTCGAAGCCCGCGGCCACCATGTTGGTCGGAAACTGGCCGACCGCGCCCTTGGTGGCAGCGTAGGCGCCCGGGCCATTGCCGGTGTCGATCACCACGACCTTGCCGCCGGTGTTGATGACCAGCGGCGCGAAATGGATGGTGACCTTGTCCTTGGGCAGAAACGCCTTGTCGAGGGCTGCGTTGACCTCGTCCTTCCTGGCATTCAGCACGAAGGTGTCGGCGAGCGGAAAGGTGTTGGCGCCATCGGAGATGGCGTTCACCTGGATGTCGCCGACCTTGTAGCGATAGAAACTCGGAGCTTGCTTGTCGGCCACGGGGGCGGATGCCTTTGCGGATGGGCCGGAGAGCAGCGGCGATGCGGCCAATGCGGCGGCACCGGCCAGTGCGTAACGTCGTGACAATTCCATGATGTTTTTCCCCTGCGTGCGGAGGCTTTTGCCCCGTTTGTTGCAGCTGATCTATCAGCAATTCGTACGGCACACGATCACGACCAGCGATCATTTGCCGCAACCATCCCCAACACCCGCTTCGGCAGTTTATTCCCGCGCGCTCAGAGCGTGCGCCACAGCCACTGCACGAACACCGAGATGATATCGCCGAACAGCAATAGCGCTGCCGACCACACCAGCGCCGAGACGAAATTCGCCACTTGGAAACGCCAGTACGACATCTCGAAAATGCCAGCAGCGAGCGGCACCGAGGCGCGCAGCGGCCCGAAGAAGCGACCGATGAAGATACTTGGCACGCCCCATTTCTTCACGAAGGCTTCGCCGCGCGGCAGTATCTCGGGGTAGCGCGACAGCGGCCAGATCTGCGCGACGTGGTCCTTGTATTTGAGGCCGAACCAGTAGGACAGCCAGTCACCCAGGGCAGCCCCGATGCCGCCGGCGATCCAGACCGAACAGAAGCTCAGGCCGCTGGCGCCGATCAGCGCCCCAATGGCGACCAGCGCGCCCCAGGCCGGGATCAGCAGCGAGATGAAGGCCAGCGACTCCCCGAATGCCAGCACAAGCACGATCGGTGCGGCCCAGCTTTGGTGCTGGCGCACGAAATCGATCAGCCCAAGCATCCAGCCTTCCATGTCGTGATGTCCCTCCGCGACGGCCGAAATTACCCGGCGGTACCGCTGAACCTTTTTGCCGTTGATTTGACTAAGACAGGTAGACCGGCGGCCCCGATCACAACAAGTCACAACATGAATAGGAGCGGCCCGTCTCGTCCCCAATTAAACAATTAGAGGAATACTAATGATCGGATCGCTGATGATGTGCGTGAGCGTGGTGGTGCTGCTGGCCGGGATGTTGGCCGGCATCGTGATGGGCATCCAGCAGAATTTCCTGCTCGGGCCGGCCCATGCGCATCTCAACCTGATCGGGGGCGTGCTGCTGTTTCTGTTCGGGTTGTATTATCGAACCTTTCCCGCTATCGGACGAACCACGCTGGCCAAAATCCAGGGTTGGCTGCATATCGTCGGTGGCCTGCTGTTCCCGGCCGGCATCGCTCTGGTGCTGACGGTGAGCCACGCTTTGGAAGCGGTGCCGATCGTCGGCGCCCTGACCATGTTCGTGGCCATGGCACTGTTCTGCGTCATCGTGTTCCGCAACGAGCGCGTCAGGGCTTAGGCCTGCCCGGTCACATTGCCAACGTAACCATGGCATAGTCAGAGAAATCGATTCGCGATTCTTGCATGCAGAATATAAAGAACCATGTCTAAGCCATTGAAATCAACCGCCAAAGCTGACCTTTTTGGCGGCGCCGCCCCGAAATCGGCCGCCGCGTCGAAGGCCGCTCCCCGCGCGGTCAGCGCCGAGGACGGCTACACCGCCGCGGATATCGAGGTCCTGGAAGGCCTGGAGCCGGTGCGGCGCCGGCCGGGCATGTATATCGGCGGCACCGACGAAAAGGCGCTGCACCATCTGTTCGCCGAGGTGATCGACAACTCGATGGACGAAGCCTTGGCGGGCCACGCCTCTTTCATCGAGGTCGAACTGGCCGCCGACGGCTACCTCACGGTGTCGGACAACGGCCGCGGCATCCCGGTCGATCCGCACCCGAAATTCCCCAAGAAATCCGCGCTCGAAGTCATCATGTGCACGCTGCACGCCGGCGGCAAATTCGACTCCAAGGTCTACGAGACCTCCGGCGGCCTGCACGGCGTCGGCGTCTCCGTGGTCAACGCGCTGTCCTCCCTGCTCGAGGTCGAGGTCGCGCGCAACCAGCAGCTCTACAAGATGACCTTCGCCCGCGGCATTCCGCAGGGCAAGATCGTCGACCTCGGCAAGGTCCATAACCGCCGCGGTACACGAATCCGCTTCAAGCCCGACACCGACATCTTCGGTGCCAAGGCGGCTTTCAAGCCGCAGCGCCTGTTCAAGATGGCGCGTTCCAAGGCCTACCTGTTCGGCGGCGTCGAGATCCGCTGGCGCTGCGATCCCGAACTGCTCAAGGGCCTCGACGACGTCCCGGCAGAAGACACGTTCCACTTCCCCGGCGGCCTCAAGGACTATCTGGGCGCGGCGATCCACGCCGATACTCTGGTGCATCCCGACATCTTCTCCGGCAAGTCCGGCCGCAACGGCGCCCATGGCGCCTGCGAATGGGCGGTGGCCTGGACCGCCGACGCCGATGGTTTCCTGTCGTCCTACACCAACACCGTGCCGACCCCCGACGGCGGCACCCACGAAGCCGGCATGCGTAGCGCGCTGCTGCGCGGGTTGAAGGACCACGCCGAGCGCGTCGGCCAGGGCAAGCGCTCCGGCTCCATCACCTCGGAAGACGTCATGGTCGGCGCTGCGGTGATGCTCAGCGTGTTCGTGCGCGAGCCGGAATTCCAGGGCCAGACCAAGGACCGCCTCGCCACTGCCGAAGCCCAGAAGATCGTCGAACAGGCCATCAAGGACCCGTTCGACCACTGGCTGTCCGGCAATCCCGTGCAGGCCAACAAGCTGCTGGAGTTCGTGCTGGAGCGCGCCGACGAGCGTCTGCGCCGCCGCGCCGAGAAGGAAATCTCCCGCAAGACCGCGGTGAAGAAGCTCCGCCTCCCCGGCAAGCTCGCCGACTGCACCAACACGGCGTCGGAAGGCTCAGAACTGTTCATCGTCGAGGGCGACTCCGCAGGTGGCAGCGCCAAGCAGGCGCGCGACCGCAAGACCCAGGCCATCCTGCCGCTGCGCGGAAAAATCCTCAACGTGGCGTCGGCCACCAAGGAAAAGCTGACCGCCAACCAGCAGCTCGCCGACCTGATGCAGGCGATCGGCTGCGGCATCGGTCCGCATTACCGCGAAGAGGATTTGCGCTACTCCAAGATCATCATCATGACCGACGCCGACGTCGACGGCGCCCACATCGCGTCACTGCTGATCACCTTCTTCTACCGGCAGACGCCGCGGCTGATCGACGAAGGCCATCTCTATCTCGCGGTGCCGCCGCTGTACCGCCTCACCCACGGCGCCAAGACCATCTATGCCCGCGACGACGCCCACAAGGATGCGCTGCTGAAGAGCGAATTCAACGCCAACGCCATGGTCGATGTCGGCCGCTTCAAAGGCCTCGGCGAGATGATGCCTGCGCAGCTCAAGGAAACCACGATGGACCCGTCGAAGCGCACCATGCTGCGCGTGGTGCTCTTGGCCGACGACCGCGAAGGCACCGCGGATTCCGTCGAGCGCCTGATGGGCACCAAGGCAGAAGCGCGCTTCGCGTTCATCTCGGACAAGGCGGAGTTTGCCAGCGAGGATCTGCTGGACGTGTAGTCCGATTTCCGAATCGTACGGTGGGCAAAGGCGCCCTTGCGCCGTGCCCACCGTCGAGGCTGAAACCCTCCCTCACCCGCCCCGTATCTCCTCCATGCGCATTCCCTTCCTGACCCTCGGTCTTCTCGCTCTCGCCATCGGCCTGCTCTGGATCGGTCAGGGCACCGGTCTCGTGGCTTGGCCGCGCTCCAGCTTCATGATCAGCCAGGTGCAATGGGCCTGGTACGGCGCCGGGCTCGCCGCGTTCGGGCTCGGCCTGATGTGGCTGGCGCGGCGCTAGCCGCCGCCCCCTTCCATCTTCCGTCCAGTCTTGCGATGATCCCGGCAGGCGCGCGGCACGACGCGCCGTCTTCAACGCGTCCGGGGCGGAATCATGACCAGCAACCTGTTTGATCTCACCGGCCGTGTCGCCATCGTCACGGGCGGCTATGGCGGCATTGGGCTGGGCATGGCGCGCGGACTCGCGGAAGCCGGCGCGGCGGTGGTGATCGCCGATCGCAACAGCGCCAATTCCGCACAGGCGAAGGCCGAGCTCGAAAAATCCGGACGTCCGGTTCTGGCGCTCGCGGCCGACGTCACCGACAAAACTTCGGTGACAAAAATGGTTTCGGCGACGCTGGCGCAATTCAGCCGCATCGATATCCTCGTCAACAATGCCGGCATCAGCATCGCCGCGCCGCCCGAAGAGATGACACTCGCGGACTGGCAGAAGGTCATCGACGTCAACATGACCGCGCCGTTTATCTGCGCGCAGGCGGTCTATCCCGCCATGAAATCCGCAGGTGCCGGCAAGATCATCAACATCGCTTCGGTGCTGGCGACTCTGGGCGCCGGCGGTGCTGCGAACTACGCCGCGAGCAAAGGCGGCATCCTGCAGCTGACGCGTTCGCTGGCTGCCGCATGGGCGATCGACAACATCCAGTCCAATGCCATTCTGCCGGGCTGGATCGATACCGAGCTGACGCAGCGGGCGCGCGAGCGCCGGCCCGAACTCCACGACCGGATTCTGTCGCGCACGCCGGCCAACCGATGGGGCACGCCCCGTGATCTTGCAGGCGCCGCGGTGTTTCTGGCCAGCGCCGCGTCCGATTTCATCAACGGCGCGGCGCTCACCGTCGATGGCGGCTTTTCAATTCAGGGCTGATGCAATGAGGACGACACGATGACAACGAAGATATTTGATCTCACCGGCAAGGTAGCCATCGTCACCGGCGGCAATGGCGGCATCGGCCTCGGCATGGCGCGCGGCCTCGCTCATGCCGGCGCTGCGATTGCGATCGTCGGACGCAACGCGGACAAATCGAATGCCGCGGCGGCCGAGCTGAAGCAGAGCGGCGCCAGGGCGATCGCGATATCAACCGATGTCACCGACAAGGCCGCCGTGGACGCGATGATCGCGCGCACCCAGAACGAATTCGGC
This sequence comes from Tardiphaga sp., assembly GCA_028290355.1. Taxonomy (GTDB): domain Bacteria; phylum Pseudomonadota; class Alphaproteobacteria; order Rhizobiales; family Xanthobacteraceae; genus Tardiphaga. The sequence goes on from JAQGKA010000263.1 coordinate 6,743, forward strand.
CGCGTCGATATTCTCGTCAACAATGCCGGCATCAATATCCGCAAGCCGCCGCATGTGCTGGCGCTGGAGGAATGGGACAGCGTCATCAAGACCAACCTGACCAGCGCATTCCTGTGCTCGCAGGCGGCCTACCCCGCGATGAAGCAGGCCGGCGGCGGCAAGATCATCAACATCGGCTCGATGATGTCGATCTTCGGCGCCAGCTTCGCGCCGGCCTATGCCGCCAGCAAGGGCGGCATCGTGCAGTTCACGCGCTCCTGCGCGGTCGCCTGGGCACCGGACAACATTCAATGCAACGCCATACTGCCGGGCTGGATCGATACCGAGCTGACGCAGAATGCGCGACGCGAAATCGATGGCCTGCACGACAAGGTGCTGGCGCGCACGCCGGCGGCACGCTGGGGCGCATCAGATGATTTCGCGGGGATCGCGGTGTTCCTTAGCTCCGCTGCGTCGGATTTTGTGACGGGCACGGCGATCCCCGTCGACGGCGGGTTTTCCATTCAGGGCTAAACCTCCGGCGACTGCACGTGCTCCGGCCGGACGCCGATGGCGAGGAACCGCGCCGTCAGTCCCTGCAGCCACGGCACGGCGCTGATCAGCCGCATGGGAAGCGGCGGCGTCAGCGGCTGATTGCCCGGACTGAGCGCGCGGCTGATGATGTTGTTTTGCATCACGACCTGCATTCCCTGCGTCATCCGCATCGGGAATTCCCGCCGCTTGCGGACCGCATCGAGATCGTCTTCGGACACCGGTCCCTTGGCGAGCTTGGCGGCGAGCAGATTGGCGGTTGCGACCGCGTCCTGTATGGCGATGTTGACGCCGACGCCGCCCACCGGCGACATCGCGTGCGCTGCGTCGCCGATGCACAACAGGCCCGGCCGGGTCCAGCGCTTCAGCCGATTGATCGCGACGGTCAGCAGCTTGATGTCGTCCCAGCTCTTCACGTCGCCGATGTGCGATCTCAGGATGGGCGCGAGACGGGAGACGTCGGCACGAAAGGCGTCGAGACCGCGTGATTTGATCTCGTCATAATGTCCCTTGGCGATCACGAAAGCGCACTGCCAATAGTCGCCACGATCGATCGTCACCATCATCTTGCCGGGCTCGAGCCGCGCGAACAGGCTGTCGGTCTCCGTGCCTTTCGGGACCCGGAACCAGAGCACATCCATCGGCGCACCGATGTCCTCGACCTCAAGCCTGGCGGCCGGGCGAACGATCGAGTGGCGGCCGTCGCAAGCCACCGTCAGGTCGGCGCGAATGTCGACCGGCCCTTCCCGTGTCACCGCCTGCACGCCGACGACCGCATCGCCCGACCACATCAGGCCTGTGGCTTCGGCGTTCATCATCACCTTGAGGTGCGGATAGCGCTGTGCCTTGTCGCGCAGGAAATTGAGAAAATCCCACTGCGGCATGAAGGCGATGAAGGGGTACTTGGCGTTGGTGCGGCTGATATCGGCGATGCGCAATTTGGTGTCGCCGAAATAGCCTTCCATCTTCTGGATACGGTCGTGCGGAATCTTGAGAAAGTCGTCGATCAGGCCGAGTTCGTCCATCACCTGCAGCGTCGAGGGATGGACCGTGTCGCCGCGAAAATCACGGAAGAAATCCGCATGTTTTTCCAGCACCACCGTCTCGATGCCGGCACGGCCGAGCAGATAGCCCAGCATCATTCCCGCCGGCCCACCGCCGACGATGCAGCAGCGGGTGGTCAGAACGCGTGGGGGTTTGGGTATCGGCTCGCCGGTGTCCATTGTCTGGATCTCGTTGGCTGGCGCTCAGCGCCGGAAACTCTTGATCTCCGACACGCTACCATCCTTGAAGGTGAGTTCAACCGAAACCGACCTAGTTGCCGGCGGCAGCTTCATGGAAAGCTGCGCGTCGTGTGGGATCACCGAAGGGTCCCTGCTGTCGCACGGCGGCAGTTTCAGCACCTTGTCGGGCACCGCGCTGTCGATGCCGATGCGAGCCTCGCGGATGGCGCAGCGATACGACATCAGATGAGTGTAGTAGACCAGCAGTCCATTGTAGTCGCGGAACGACAGCCAGCTGTTGGCGGTCATGTCCAGAATCTTGCGCTGGTCGCGGATCAGGGCGGCCTCGGGATCGAAGCGGATCGGGAACGGGCCCTGCATCTCGCCGGAGGCATCGACATAGCGCAGCTGGATCGTCGAAGCCGGCGCGTCCGACGCCAGTTCGATCGACGGGTTCGGCATTCGCTTGCGGGTGCGCGGATCCAGCGTGTCGATGAATCCGGTTTCGCGAAAATCGCCGGTGTCGCCCATACGCCAGGAAATCCCCAGCGTGGGATCGGCGATCGAGAACACCACGCTCCAGCCGCCATTGTGCCGCGAGAAACTGGCGATCGGCGCGTTCACCGCCTCGTTGGACGGCGCGCGCGGCACCGACACCGGCGGCAGCGCGGCGACCTGCTGCAACGGCGCCGCCGGCTTAGCGTCGGCCTGCGGCCACGCCACGGGACCACTCAAAAAGACATCGTCGACCATCTGGTCGAAATACACCGGCACCTGGCGATGCTTCACCGTATCAGCCATCTCGCTGACCACGCGACGGGTGCGCTGCGCCACCTGCACCAGGTTCAGCGAGGGCTGCTGCAACTCTTTCACGAAGGTGCGCGTGAACACTGAGTTCGGATTGTCGTCCTTGTCCGAGAGACGGTCCAGCGCGGTCTGCCGCGGTCCTGCCGAGAAGATCGAGAACACGCCCTCCGGCAGCGTCGTCATCGGCGCGAGGCCGCCGCCGCCCGCCACGGCGCGGGTGCCGGCGCGCTCGAACGGATTGTTGCGGCAGGCGTCGAATACGAGGATCGAGGTGCGTGCGCCCCTGGTCTGCAGCCGCGTCACGATGCGGTCGGCCAGAATCGCGGAGTCGCGCACCAGTTCTTCCTGGCCTTCGGTGGCGGCGGGCACATCGGTCGGCAGCAGATAGTTCTGCCCGGCGATCTCAAACCCATGACCGGCGAAAAAGAAGAATACCGTGTCGCCGGGCTCGATCGCCCCGTCGAACGCCAGCAGGCTCTGGCTGAACGCCTGCCTCGTCTGGTTCTCCGCCACCATCACGCTGAAGCCGAGTTGCTTCAGCGTATCGCCGATGGTGCGGGCGTCGTTGACCGCCTTCTGCAGCTTCGGGACATTGCGGTAATCATTGTTGCCGATCACCAAGGCGACGCGCTTCTCGGCCTGCGCCGGTGCGGCGAACGCTGCAAGTACCATCACGACGCCAATCCGCATCGCGATTCCCGTCAAAAGCTGCTTCATCATCTTGTCCCGCCCATGGCGTCCTGACGGGCCGCCTGCGCGGGCCATCCCATGGCTTGGTCTAACCGACGACGGCGCAGGTTCATACAGCGCGCCCCTCCCAAGAGGCCCCTCCCAAGGCGCTTGCTGGCCATGCTCGGGGGCGCTGGGCTTTCCCGCGGCGATCGGTCATAAAATCGGCCGCAATGCTGCGTTACGCCGCGACCATGAAGCCCAACGGGAGACCATCGTGAAATCAACATTACTTGCAGCCGCTGCGCTCCTGATGGCGGCTTCAGCCGCAATGGCCCAGGCGCCTGCCCAAGCACCTGCCCAGGAGACTGCGCCGGACGCCGCGCCTGCAGCAAGCGCGCCGGCAGCCCGGGCCGCCAAAGCCCCGCGCAAGCCGGCCGTCGTTCATGCCACCGCGCCGGCCGCACCGGCGGCGAAGTCGCTGGAGGCGCTCGAGATCAGCCAGATCGTCGGCATCCGCCAGATCGACCCCACCACCTACGAAATCGACGCCAAGACCCAGGGCGGCGCACCAGTAAACCTGCGAATGAACGTATTCGTGATGCAGGACCTCGGCCGGCAGTTGGGCACCTACGGCAAATAGGGAGGTCATGCTACCCGAACGACCTCAGCGCTCCGGCAATCCGGCATCGACCATTGTCTGGACGACCCGCGGACTCGCCTCGCGGAAAACCGGGCTGGCGTTCCTGGTCGGCGGCGAGACATTGAGCGCCGTCGTGCCGGGCCTCAGCCTCAGCCCCTCCTGCATGGCCGCCTTGGCGTCATCGATTCGGCCCATGCGCTGGTAGGCCACCGCCATCAGCATGTGCGAGCGCCCGGACGCCGGCGTGATGGCGATCGACCTTTGCAGCCACGGCACGGCTTCTTCGCCGCGGCCCATCAGCAAGTGGGCCCATCCCGCACCGAGCAGCCAGGTCCAGCGCGACACTTGCGGCGTGTCGAACCGGTCGGCTTGCCGGAAGGTCGCGAGCGCGTCGTCGAACCGGCCCAGGTGAATCTGCCCGAGGCCGACGAGGTAGAGGGCGAGGCCATTCCACGGATCGAAGCTCAGCGCTTTTGCACAGGCCACGAGGCTTTCGGCGAAACGGTTAGTCGCGCTGAGAAAGCGGCAATAGGTTTCGAGCACGGGGATGGAATTGGGCTTGGCCCGCAGCGCGCGCTCCAGCGTCGCGCCGGCATTGCTCTCTGCCACGAGCGCGTCGTCCGGGCGGTACCAAACCATCTGGATGCCACGCAGTTGAAGCGCGGCCACCGTGACCTGCAGGTCGATATTGTCGGGATCGCTGCCGAGCTCCTTTTCCAGCATCGTCTGCGCCGTGGCGAAACGCTCGCGTGTGGTCTGGTTGATTGAGGCGATGGCTTGCTCGATCGCAACCCTGGCATTGCCGGGCGAACGGCCGACGGTTGCAGCGGACCGTGCACCCGGCTCAAGAAGCGCGTTGATGCGAATCGCGAGCGGATGTCCAAGTCCCGCCGCCAGCCGGGATCGTTGCATCCCGAGGTCTGCTTCTTCCAGGTCTGAATCCTTGAAGCTGACCGCCACCGGCGCAGTCCACACCACTTCGCCGGTCGCCGTCCTGGTCATGCGCGCGCGCAGCTCCCACGACCGCTCGCCTTTCGCCAGTTCGCCATTCACGACGAAGTCCGGTTGCGTCGCAAGTGGCACTGCCGGCTGCGGCGCGGTTTGCGTCACCACGCGAATATTGTCGATCTTTGCCAGACCATCGACAAGACGCGTGGTCACGTTCGCCGCCGTCTCGGCGACCTGGCTGTCGTTGCCGACGCCGGCGATCGGCATCACGGCGATCGTCGGCGGCGTCCGCCCGAAGATGACATCCGGTCCGAAGATCGGGGCGGCAACGGCCAGCCCAACGATCGCGCCGAGCCCCGCCATTGCGGCGAGCGCCGCGGGTCCGCGCAAGCCGAACAGCCGCCGCCATTCGACAGGTTCGGCCGCGGCCACGGCGCTGGCGGCAGGCTCCCCGCTCAAGGCGGGCAGCGGCAACGCGGCTGGCGTCGCCACGGCGGCCGGTTCGGCCAACATCTCGACATCGAACATATAGCCGCGGCCGGACACGAGCTTGATCATTTGCCGCTGATCGTCGCTCAGCGCGGTACGAAGCTCCCGGATGCACTGAAACAGGCTGTCTTCGCCGACATGGACGTTCGGCCAGACCGCCTCCATCAGCTCCTGTTTGCCGATGGTGCGGCCGGCGTTGGCTGCGAACAGCGCCAGCATATCGAAGGTTTTCGGCCGAAGCTTGATGGCTTTGCCGTCTGGCCCGCGCAGCTCGGCGCGCAGCCGATCAAATTCAAAGCCAGCAAAACGGTACACCGTGCCTCCGCGGTTTCCCGAAACCGTCCGGGGCCAGCAATTACCAGAAAACGCGCCGTGCGGGCGTCTGATCGCAAGATATCAGAAAAACTTCAGAAAATACGCGCACCGCATCAGGATGCCCGCGCGCCACCCGTGCGAGGTTGATTCTGCACGGCGAACTGGAATGGGGTGGCGGGTGGCGGTGCGGGTTCTCAACCATCGATTCGGGGCGGTTCGCCGGTGGCGGGCCGTTTTGCTGGCCTCGTCGGCGCTGTGCCTGGCTCCCTTTTTGGCGGTGTTGCCGGCGGCGGCGCAGGACGCCACCTGGAGCACCACGCCCGGCAGCGGCGACTTCAACAACGCTGCCAACTGGACCCCGGCCACCGTGCCGGGGGGCACAGCATCCTTCGACACCTCCACCACCACCGCCCTGTCGTTCTCAGCCAGCACGACCCTCGGTGGCATGACCTTCAACCCGGGCGCTTCGAGCTACACCCTCACCAACGGCCCGACCGGGGGCTTCACCGGCCAGAGCCTGCAAATCACCGGCGCGGGCATCGCCGTCAACGGCGGCAGCGCCACAATCGTCAACAACCAAGACCTGCACTTCTCCAACTCCAGCACGGCCGGCAATGCCACGATTATCAACGACCGTTTCATGTTTTTCGAAAACAACAGCTCGGCCGGCAACGCCACCGTCATCAACAATAATTTTATGGAGGTGGAGCACAATTCCACGCTGGGGAACGCGAACTTCACCACATCGGCCGGCGCTGTAACGCAATTCTTTCAAGCAGGCTCGGCAGGCAATGCCACGATCACCAACAACGGACAGTTGATGTTTTTCACCAACAGCACCGGTGGAACAGCGGCCATCACTAACGGTGCCTCGGGTTCAGTACAATTCGGCATTGGGACCGGTCCTCTTGGTGACAATAAGATCAGCGCCGGGTCGATCGGCGGCGGCGGCACTTTCAGCCTGGGCCCGAACGAACTGACGGTCGGCGGCAACAACCTCTCGACCAACGTCACCGGGGTCATCGCCGATGGCGGTGGCGGCCTCGGCGGCTCGCTGGTCAAGACCGGCACCGGCACGCTGACTTTGTCCGGCGCCAACACCTACACCGGCGCGACCACCGTTAACGGCGGCATACTCAATATTTCGGGAAGCATCGCGTCGAGCACGGTCACCAACAACAACGCCATTCTTCAATATCTCAATACCGCGACGGCCGGTAGCGCCAGCATCACCAACAACAACGGCGGCAACCTGGGATTCTCCAACACCAGCACGGCCGGCAGCGCCACCATCACCAACAACAACGGTGGCTACCTGTCCTTCTACGACAACAGCACCGCCGCCAGCGCCAGTATCACCAACAACAGCGGCGGCAACCTGAACTTCTACGGCTTCAGTACGGCTGGCAGCGCCGGCATCACCAACGCCGGCAACCTGAATTTCTTCGGCACGGCCGGCGGCGCCACGATCGGCAACGATGGCACCCTGACCTTCCAAGGTGCGGCAACCGCCGGCAGCGCCACGATCAACAACAACAACACTGCCAGTCTCACTTTCAACGACAGCAGCACGGCTGGTGGCGCCATCATCACCAACGCCGCGTATATGTATTTCTACAACACCAGCAACGCCGGCAGTGCCACGATCAACAACAACGGCGTTGCCAGTCTCACTTTCAACGACAGCAGCACGGCTGGTGGCGCCATCATCACCAACGCCGCCAGTATGTACTTCAACAACACCAGCAGCGCCGGCAGCGCCACCGTTGCCAATAGCGGCTGGATGCAATTCAGCGACACCAGTTCGGCCGGCAGCGCGATGGTGACCAACAACAACCGCCTGTATTTCTACGGCAGCAGCAGCGCCGGCAGCGCGACCATTACCAGCACCAATGACTTGCAGTTTCGCAACACCTCGACAGCCGGCAATGCGATTATCACAAGCAATTCAAGTATTCTGTTCGCCGAAACCGCCACGGCCGGCAGCGCCACCATTACCAACAACAGCGGCGGCAGCTTGTATTTCAACAATACCAGCACCGCCGGCAGCGCCAGCATCGCCAACAACAGCGTTGTAGCTTTCTTAAACGCCAGCACAGCCGGCAGCGCCAGCATCACCAACGACAACTCCCTGTACTTCTACTCCACCAGCACGGCCGGCAGCGCCACCATCACCAACAACAGCGGCCTGTATTTCTCCAACACCAGCACGGCCGGCAGCGCCAGCATCACCAACAACAGCACCATATATTTCTTCGACACCACCACGGCCGGCAACGCCGCCATCACCAATGGCGCCTTTGGCAACACGGATTTCAGCTTCTCGACCGGGCCCAACAACGATCACAAGCTCAGCGCCGGCTCG
>JAQGKA010000276.1 GCA_028290355.1 Tardiphaga sp.
GATTTTCAGCGTCAGATTCCACAGCGCGAGGGCAATGATGATGGCGATCAGCGTGGTCAGCATCAGGACGCAGACTTGCTCGAATTTCTGGTAGAGCGTCAGCGGCTCGAACGACAGGCGCAGATCAAAAAAGTCCTTTTTCAAAGGCATCGTCGACTCCATCAGCCAGCGGGCTTTAGGCATAGCATGATTTTCACAATGATAGTGGCGTACGGTCGTGACGCCCGCTGAGGGTCATTCGGGTCGGTGCCGGCTTGGGGTCGCCATTCACGAGGGTGCCGCGCATGAAGAACCAGAGGCCATATGTCCGCGATTGGGCCGTTCTATTCGGCGGCGGCTTGTGGCGATCGAGGCTCCGGATGATTGACTAGTTGAGTTAGCTCTGCCTCCTCCAGCGTTTCCCTTTCAAGGAGACGTTGGGCCGTGCGATCGAGTACGGCGCGCCGTTCCTTGAGGAGATCGAGGGCGCGCTGGAATGCTTTCTCCACAATGGCTCGTACCTCTTCATCAACGGTCGCTGCCGTTTTCTCGGCATAATCCCGTTCATGCGGAGGCGATGGAAGATCGGAGCCGGTCAGGAGTGTATGCGGATCACGATCATAGGCGACGTTGCCGAGTTTTTCGGACATTCCGTAGCGTGTAACCATGCTGCGAGCGATGTCGGTGACGCGCCGCAGGTCGTCTGCAGCACCGGTCGAAAGATGACCGAATACAATCAGCTCGGCGGCGCGGCCACCGAGCGACACGGCCATCTTGTTCTCCAGCTCCTCGCGCGTCATCAGGAAGCGGTCCTCTGTCGGACGCTGGATGGTATAGCCGAGCGAGCCGATGCCGCGCGGGATGATTGACACCTTGTGAACCGGGTCGACACCGGGCAGCGCCAGCGCCACCAGAGCATGGCCCATCTCGTGATAGGCGACGATCTCCCGCTCCTTGGGGTTGAGCAGCCTGATTCGCTTTTCCAGACCCGCCACGATCCGTTCGACAGCGTTGCCGAAGTCCGCCAGCGACGTTGCATCTGCGCCTCGCCTCGTCGCCAGCAGCGCCGCTTCGTTGACGAGATTGGCGAGGTCGGCGCCGGTAAAACCCGGTGTGAGTGCAGCCACCTTGTCGGCATCGACATCGGGTGCGACTTTCACCTTCTTCATGTGAACCTGCAGTATCTGCACGCGGCCCTTCTTGTCGGGCCGGTCCACCAGCACCTGGCGGTCGAACCGGCCGGCCCGCAACAGCGCGGGATCGAGAATCTCGGGCCGGTTGGTGGCTGCCAGAATCACGAGCCCGGAGCGCGAATCGAAGCCGTCGAGCTCAACCAGAAGCTGGTTGAGCGTTTGCTCCTTTTCGTCGTGGCCTCCGGCATAGGGACCGATGCCGCGCGCCCGGCCGAGCGCGTCGAGTTCGTCGATAAAGATGATGGCGGGCGCCTTCTGGTGGGCCTGCAGGAACAGGTCGCGCACGCGCGCCGCACCTACACCGACGAACATTTCGACGAATTCCGAGCCCGAGATCGAAAAGAACGGTACCTTCGCTTCACCGGCGACCGCCTTGGCCAACAGCGTCTTGCCGGTGCCGGGCGGCCCCACCAGCAGTACGCCCTTCGGCATGCGGCCGCCGAGCCGGCCGTAGTCTGCCGGACTTTTCAGGAAGTCCGCGACTTCCCGCAGTTCGTCCTTGGCTTCATCGACGCCGGCGACGTCGTCGAATGTGACACCGGTATCGGCTTCGACGTAAATCTTGGCCTTGCTTTTGCCGATCGACATCAGGCCGCCGCCGAGGCCTTGCGCGTCCGCAAACCTTTTGCCGAGATACCACCAGATCCCCGCGAACAAGAGAACGGGCATCACCCACGACAACAGGTCGCGCAAGAACGTACTCTCGATTTGGCCGGTGTAGCGGACCCCATACTTGTCGAGCTCGCCTGCGAATTGCGGATCGACCCTGGTCGTGACGAAATGCTTTTGCCCGCCGGGTAGCGGCTCTTTCAGGGATCCTTGTATGAAGCGGTCTGACACGCCAACAGTGGCGATCTTGCCTTCGTGCAACAAACGTTGAAAGTCGCTGTAGGGGATCGGCGCGATCTGGTTGGCAACCGAGACCGCGTACTGAATCATAAACACCAGAAAGATGGCAGCAATCGCGTATCCGACATTGAAGCGGGTTTGATTCGTCATGGTCAGGCCTCCGGGTCCCATGCCCACAATTGCCTCATGCTGCGCGGCCTTCACAATCTGGCCCCGGCGCTCGCGTCCGGTGCGCTGACGTGCTGGCCTGCGTCTCCTCCAGATCGAACAGTGCGTCGATCACCTCGTCCAAACGTGAGGGCTCGGATTGCGGTTCGCCCTTGAAGAGAGCCAGTTCGATCAGGTACGCATCCAGCGCCCACCGACGGAGAACGTCCCGCTTCTGCGCCGGCGAAAGATCGTGGTCATCAAGCACGTCCTGGGGATTCGCGTAGTACGCGGCAGGACCGCGCACCGGTCCCGACTTGTTTTGAATGCCCTTCAGCCCGAGCGTCCGTTCGACCCATTCCAGTTGCCAAGGCCACACGTCCGACGACCGTATGTCTGGCGAAGAGGAATTCGTGTTGGCGACCTTCGCGTTTGAACCCGGCCGTGTGTCGGGATCGTCCGCACCTTGCAGAAGGTAACGCAAACCCTGGCGCCGAGCGTAGGCGACGGCCGCGGCTGCCGAAGGAAATGTCAACTCAACCTGCGACAACGTGTCGTCGCAACCTGTCCATCCCATCAACGGCTCGATATACGGAGCAGAACGTGGCTCAAAACGCAGCTTCCAATCGCGCGTGCGCGCTTTTCCCGAAGTCATGGCGGAGCGCGCCGGCTTGTAAATCACGGCCAGCGCATCATCGGGAAATACAGACCGGGTCAGCGCAGTGCGAGGTGCACCATCCCGTTCCGTCCAGCATTCCTGTGCGCTGTTGGTCTCCTGCAACATCGTCACCTCCCGATCGAAAGGCGGGGCGGGAGCGGCGTAGCTCCCGCCCTTGACCTTACTTGCCGTTGACCGCGATACGCTTCACCTTCTCCTGCGCCCTGGCCGACTTCGGCAAGGTCACGGTCAGCACGCCGCTCTTGAACGAGGCATCGACATTGTCCGCCTCGATATCGTCGACGGGGATGCGCCGCTCGAACCGGCCATGGTAGCGCTCGCTGAAGAGCCGGTCCTTGTCCTCCGTCTCGGCCCTTTTCTCGCCTTTGATGACGAGAACGCCGTTCGCGAGTTCGACGCCGACATCTTTCTCCTCAAGGCCGGGCAATTCCGCCGTGACCTTGACCTCCTTGTCGGTCTCGCTGACCTCGATGTCCGGCCACCCGAACGTGCGATCGAACAAGCGGTCGGAGCCGAACGGCGCCACGCCGAAACCGCGGAAGACGTCATCGAATACGCGGTTCATTTCACGGTGCAGCGTCAGCAAGGGATTTGCATTTTCGCCGCGGTGTACCGCAACGCCGCGGCTACGATTCCATGGAATGAGATCCCTGATAGTCATGGTCATTTCTCCTTTCTGGTTAGATTTGGCAAAGGGCAGCCCCCGGCGCGGCTGGGCCGCGCACGGGAAACCCAAAGTCGACCGATCGGATTGCGGCCGGGCCGCTCCGATCAGGCCGCCTGGCTGTGCTCGATTTGCTGGTGGTCGTTGCCAGCGCCGGCGTCGATCGCAATCCGGCGCGGCTTCATGGCCTCCGGCAACTTACGCATCAGCTCGATTTGCAGGAGCCCGTTTTCCGACGATGCGCCTGTGACCTCGACATAGTCGGCGAGGTTGAACTGGCGCCGGAACGGACGTCCCGAGATGCCCTGGAACAGGTACTCGTGATCACCGTTCTCTACCTTGCGGCCTTCCACGGTCAGCATGTTCTGCTCTGCCGTGACGGTGATCTCCTCCGGCTTGAAACCGGCCAGAGCGAGCGAGATGCGATAGTGGTCCTCACCGACGCGTGTGATGTTGTAGGGCGGATAGTTGTCCTGGCCCTGCAACCGGAACGAATCTTCGATGAGGTCGAACAGACGATCGAACCCGATGGTCGACCGCCACATGGGGGTGAGATCGAAGTCTCTCATAACCACATCCTCCTTTGAGCAACATGGATACAAGGGGCGCCCAAAGAGCGGCCGCCCCGTTGGACTGTGCCGATCCCCGGATGGGCGATCAGCGAGCTCGATTTAGGTGACCTGCTTTTGCCGTCAAGAGGGGGAACGATGATCCCGACGGCTCAATACCAATAGCCGCTTCCCGCCGGCCCCTCCTCGGGATTACCGCCGCGGTCCGGGCCACGGCGCCAGCGTTGCGGTTTCTCCGTCCCGCCGATGTCGTTGGCCTTGCCGTCAAGTTCCTGCAAGGCGTCGATCACTTCATCAAATTTGACGACGCTACCGGAACCGAGGATCTGCCGCAGCGCAGGCATCGATTCGACGGCAGAGGCGTCAGATGCCCATGACGACAGGATGGCCCGCTTTTCGGCGGTCGTCAGCATGGCGTCCCGGACGACGTCACGGGGGTGCTGGAAATAGCGGGTTGGCTGAAGGAGTCGTTCGAGCTCGGCCCCGAGTGGCTCGGCGGCGGAAGCTGAAACGATCTTTTTCTGGTCGTTCGACATAGCAATGGCCTCGCGTTTTCTCCATCTCCTTTCCGAAGAGCGATAGGACCCGGAAGCTGTCTCGAACCGACTTTCGCTCTCCGTAACTGACAACGATTTAGTTCGGCGTCGCCCGCACGCAAGCCATACTCGGAACCACGTTGCCTGGGTCGCTCTTCAGCAATCAATGTCCGCTCAGTGTCGATTTTGTTGAAGAAGTCGGCGAGTTGGCTGTTCGCGAGCGCATAGGGATCCGGCGCGCGTGAGTTCGTCTCTGCTCAGGCAGGCATTGGAGCGGGTGTCGGGATCAGCTTTGCCAGCTTTCGGAGGTTCTGGGCGGTGGCGGCGAGAAGGAACTCGTCGTGAGCCCCGCACGGACCTCTCAGCCTGAGCCGGTCGAGGCGCAGAATGCGCTTTAGATGCGCGAACAACATCTCGATCTTCTTGCGTTCACGACGCGACGTCACATAGGCCTCGG
>JAQGKA010000277.1 GCA_028290355.1 Tardiphaga sp.
GGCGGAGCGGTCGCGGTGGCGGTGCCAAAATGGTCAAATACCGGCCGCGTTCTGAGGCTGAAAGGACGTGGCGTGCCGCGGGCCGACGGCAGCACGGGCTATGTATATGTCAAGCTAATGCTGATGCTTCCGGAAAAGCCGGATCCGAAACTTGAAGCATTCGTCGCGGGGTGGCAGCCGGTGGAATACAGTCCGCGGCAATCGATGGGAGTGTGATGATGGAAACCCAGGAATTCATCGGTCGATCGCACCTCGATACCCGGACGTTGAATGCCTGGGTCGAAGCGGAGTGGCTGGTACCGGTAGCCAGCAAAAAGACATCTCAATTTTCAGAAGCCGATCTGGCGCGAGCGCGGCTGATCGGGGATCTCAAGGCGGATTTCGGCGTCAACGACGAGGGCATTGCGATCATTTTGCATCTGCTCGATCAATTGTACGGGCTGCGCTGCCTAGTCAGGGATATTCAGGCGATGGAAGCATCCGATCGCAGCAGGGATGTCGGCTGACGGGCGTCGATGCGGCGGCGCGCTTCGGTGGCGATTTCAAACGCGCAGAGCCTGGCCACGTCGTCGTAGATCAGCGCCGTCAGCATCAGCTCGTCGGCATGGGTCTCGGCGATGAACGGATGCGTTGAACCTTTGCTCTCACGTCATCTAGGTATCTTCCGCGGCAGGCGTGGTCTTGCGGCCTAGAAGATTTGCGATCGTCACGACTCGACCGGGCCAAAGTCGTAGCGGAGGATGGCGGTCAGCGGCGCCCGGTCCGGCAATTCCTCCCGCCGGGCACCCAGCACCCTCGCGCCGGTAGACAGCGCGCGCCGCGCAACTTCGTCGACAACACTGTAGGTCTCGGCATCGTCGGAAGCTGAATAGATCACGCTGCCATCGACGTCGCTGACGAGACCGGGAACAACCGAATCGAGATCGCGGCGTCTTCCAGCTCCGCATCCGTTTTCTGATCCGGATTTCCTTCGATCATCTCGTCGGGCAGCCCGGGATAGGTATTGAGCGAACGGTACATCGAGGCCAGCGGCTCCTCCGCCGCGAGCACCAGCGGGGTGTTCAGCCCAGCGAATACCTGACATATTTATGCAACAGCACCTTCTCGCCCTCCAAGTTCTGCAGCCTGCGACGCGGCGCTCGGACGTGAAACGACGGACGCCGTGTCGCTTCCTCGGCGTTTTTGGGGAGGTCTGGTATCTGGAGCCGCACGGGGGGAAAATTGGCGAAGGCGTGGATCAGCCGGACGCTTTCTTCCGCCAGTGCCAGCACGAAGATATCATGAGGCGATGTCATGGCGCGTATCAGTGGCGTCAGATGCAGCCGGTCCGCCACCTCGGCCAGCGGTTTTGGCGAGTTGGGGAGGCGAAAAATTCGCATCAGGCCGTCGTACCGATGCCTGTGCCTGTCGTAAATCAAATCCGAACATATTGGTGATGCAGCCCGCTCAAGACCGGACGGCAAAGAATGTATCCGGCCCGCTCAACGTTGCGCGAGACCGGTGAATCCTTCTCCAAGGATAGATGCGTGCGTACCTCATTGTAGTATTTTATGTAAGACAGCAGCACGTGACAAAGATGCCGCTCGCCGAACACAACAACGTGGTCAAGGCACTCCCGTCGGGTCGAACCGATCAGCCGTTCAGCATATGCGTTTTGCCATGGGGAGCGCGGCGACGTCGGTCGATCACGAATGCCCATTGATCGAAGTCTTCGGATGAAGACCTCGCCATAGGCCCCATCCCGATCGCGAATCAGATAGCGGGGAGCTTGTTCCCAGCCGCATGCTTCTGTGAGCTGATTTGCGATCCATTCCGCGGTCGGATGTGCTGTGACGCCGAACCACAGAATCTGTCGCCGGTCATGCCCGATGATCAACAAGCCATAGAGCAGACGAAACGAGATTGTCGGCACGACGAACAGATCCATCGCCGCGATGCCGTCGGCATGATTGCGGAGGAATGTCTTCCAGCCTTGGGACGGCGGGCCTCTTCGCCTGATCATATACTTGGCCACGCTCGTCTGTCCGATCTCGATGCCGAGCTTGAGCAGTTCGCCATGGATCCGCGGCGCGCCCCACTGCGGATTGGCAATGCTCATCTCGCGGATTAGCCCGCGTATTTCTAGCGGAACCGTCCGCCGACCGCCACGAGGTCGAGACTTCCAGCGCCAGTACAATCTGAACCCGGCGCGATGCCAACGGACAATTGTATCCGGCTTCACGATCGCCAACGCATCACGAATTTTAGGGGATAGCCGATGGAGACCAACGAATATCAATCGGTCGATGACGCCGAAGGCGTGTTTCTTTGAAGCAGTCCGCCGCAGAACGTTTATTTGCTGCCGTAGCGCCCAAATCTCTGCCTCAAGCGTTGCCCGCGATCGAAACAGATCGACAACCATCCACCCAATGAGTCTGCAAACGTCCTTCATCCCACGACAGCATCGTCCGATTCTCGATCGACTACCAGCTGGATTAGGTTTACGATAGGGACACGGGTTCCAATCTGAGATGGCCGCCGAATTTGCCGGGGACGCACGATGTACTGGTGACTGTCACAGCTTCTTTCGGCGAGTTTTTGAAACTCGTCGGGGACGGAAGACGAGGTGCCCAGATAGCATCCCATCCGAAGCGATCGCGGATCCTGTCGACGGCATGGTCGGCCGCCCGACGTGCCATGCCCCTTTTGATGCCGGGTCGGCGTGCTTCATCTGTAAGCCCAAGCAGGAGTTCCAACTCCACATGCGGCAGGAGCGAGATGGTTTTCTCGTGAGGGCGATCCCACGTCTACCTCAAGCCGGCCCAAACGTCGGCGGCGCGACCGCGGGGCGCCGGTTGACGAATGTCAATGCGGTCAGCGGAAACCCAATGAAGATGCTGCATCCGTGCCTTAGGGGCGGAGCGGCAGGCTGAGGGAAGCAAACGATGAATATTGAAAAATACACCGAGCGGGCGCGCGGGTTCATCCAGTCTGCGCAATCGCTGGCCGTGCGCGACGGCCACCAGCAGTTCTCACCGCTGCACATGCTGAAGGTTTTGCTGGATGACAGCGAAGGTCTGGCCGGCGGTCTGATCGACCGCGCCGGCGGCAATTCCCGCGCGATCCTTAAAGCTACCGAGGATGCGCTCAACAAACTCCCAAAAGTATCCGGAAGCGGCGCGGGGCAGGTCTATCTTGCGCCGGAACTGGCGCGTGCCTTCGACGCGTCGGAAAAGGCCGCCGAAAAGGCCGGCGACAGCTTTGTCACCGTGGAGCGGTTGCTGCTCGGGCTGACCCTTGAGAAGGGCAGCGAGGCCGGCGCCATTCTCAGCAAAGGCGGCGTCACGCCGCAGAATCTGAACGCCGCCATCGAAGCCCTGCGCAAGGGCCGCACTGCCGACAGCGCCACGGCCGAAAACGCCTATAATGCGCTGAAGAAATATTCCCGCGACCTGACCCAGGCCGCGCGCGACGGCAAGCTCGATCCGGTGATCGGCCGCGACGAGGAAATCCGCCGCACCATCCAGGTGCTCTCCCGCCGTACCAAGAACAATCCGGTGCTGATCGGCGAGCCCGGCGTCGGCAAGACCGCGATCGTCGAAGGTCTGGCGCTGCGGATTCTCAACGGCGATGTGCCGGAAAGCCTCAAGGACAAGAAGTTGCTGTCGCTCGATCTTGGCGCGCTGATCGCGGGTGCGAAATACCGTGGCGAGTTCTAGGAGCGGCTGAAGGCCGTGCTGCAGGAAGTCACTTCGGCCGAAGGCAGCATCATCCTGTTCATCGACGAGATGCACACCCTGATCGGGGCCGGCAAGGCCGATGGTGCGATGGATGCCTCCAATCTGCTGAAACCGGCGCTGGCGCGGGGCGAACTGCACTGCATCGGCGCGACCACGCTGGACGAATATCGCAAGCACGTCGAAAAGGATGCGGCACTCGCGCGCCGGTTCCAGCCGATCTTCGTCTCGGAGCCGACCGTCGAGGACACCATCTCGATCCTGCGCGGCCTGAAGGACAAATACGAACAGCACCACGGCGTGCGAATCACGGATTCTGCACTGGTGGCGGCGACGACCCTGTCGAACAGGTACATCACCGATCGGTTCCTGCCCGACAAGGCGATCGACCTGATGGACGAGGCGGCGGCGCGCCTGAAAATGCAGGTCGATTCCAAGCCGGAAGAGCTCGATTCGATGGACCGGGAAATCATCCGGCTGAAAATC
>JAQGKA010000292.1 GCA_028290355.1 Tardiphaga sp.
TCGGCCGACCTGTTCGCCTGCGGCCTTGCGACTTTAGTCCAGTGCATCGGCTTCCCCGGCGTCGGCATCCGCCTGCCGGTCATGATGGGCGTCACCTTTGCCTCGGTCGGCCCGATGCTGTCGATGGCCGCCGCGCCGGAGATCGGCCTGCTCGGCATCTACGGTTCGGTGATCGCTGCCGGAATTTTCGGCATTCTTGTCGCGCCTTTCATCAGCCGGCTGCTGCCGCTGTTTCCGCCTGTTGTCACCGGCACCATCATCATGGTGATCGGCATTTCGCTGATGCGGGTCGGCATCAACTGGGCCGGTGGAGGATTACCGACCCTGACCAAGGTCGTCGATGGTGTCCCCGGTGCCTTCCCCAATCCCGGTTACGCGCAATTGCAGGGGCTCGGCATCGCGCTGTTCGTGCTGCTGGTGATCCTTGCGCTGATCAAATGGGGCACCGGCTTCCTCGCCAACGTGTCGGTGCTGCTCGGCATCATCGCCGGCGCAGTGCTCGCCAGCGTGCTCGGCGTCATGCATTTCGAGAAGGTGGCGACCGCGCCGTGGGCCGACATCGTCGTCCCCTTCCATTTCGGCGTGCCGCAATTCCACCTCGTGCCGTCACCATGTGCATCGTGATGATCGTGGTGATGATCGAATCGCTGGGCATGTTCCTGGCGCTCGGCGAAATCACCGGCAAGACCATCGATCGCGACGCGCTGACCCGCGGGTTGCGCGCCGACGGCGTCGGCACCGTGCTCGGCGGCATCTTCAACACCTTCCCCTACACCTCGTTCTCACAGAATGTCGGCCTCGTCGGCATCACCGGCGTGCGCTCGCGCTGGGTCACCATCGCCGGCGGCGCCATCATGCTGGTGCTCGGTCTGTTGCCCAAGATGGCGGCGCTGGTGGAAGCCGTGCCGCTGGTCGTGCTCGGCGGCGCCGGCCTGGTGATGTTCGGCATGGTCGCCGCGACCGGCGCCCGCATCCTCACCGCGGTCGACTTCAAGACCAACCAGCGCAACCTGTTCGTGGTGGCGATATCGGTGGGCTTCGGCCTGATCCCGCTGGTGGCGCCGAACTTCTTCAAGAACCTGCCGCATGACCTGCAGCCGCTGCTGGAGTCCGGCATCCTGCTCTGTGCGCTGGTGGCGGTGCTTCTCAACGCCTTCTTCAACGGCGTCGGCAGCGCGGAAGAAGCGAAAGCCGATGCAGCAGGGGTGGCTTCAGCCGCACAGCATGTGTGAGTGATAGGGAGAGATATGGAGAGAATCGTGTCCCGGACGCGGTGCAGCGCTCTTCGCGCTGCTCCGCAGATCCGGGACCCATTCTTTCTTTGCCCAAGGATAAGCCCCGGATCAGCAGCGCACCACGCCGCGAAGTGCGGCGCGCTGCGCAGCATCCGGGGCACGAGGCTACGTTATGCGGAGCACGTGAAGATACGGCGCAAGAGCCCCTACTTCACCCTCGGATCCAGCCCGCTTGCAACGATCACCGGCGCAGCCTGTTTCGAGGCCAGGAACGCGATCAGCGCCCGGCCCGCATCGGGTTGCGGCGCGACGCTGGCGAGGCCTGCGGAAAACACAGTGATCTTCTGCAGCGCCGGCGGCAGCGGGCCGACGATGTCGATGCCGGCGACCGGCTTGAGTTCGCTGATCTGCTGGAAGCCGATCTCGGCCATGCCCTGGGCCACGACCTCACCGACCGGGGTCGCCGGAATCTTGCGGGCCTTGCCCTGCATCTGTTCGACGATCCCCAGCTTCTGAAACATTTCGGTGCTGACATAAACGCCGCTGGCACTGTCGGAATAGGCAATCGTCGGCGCCGCGAGCAACGCGGCCTTCAGTGTGTCCGGCGACGAGAGATCGGGCCGCGGGGCGCCCGCCTTCACCGCGACGCCGATCGGCGAATCCGCCAGATCGATGCGACTGTCGGCGATCACTTTACCCTTGCCGATGAGATCGCCGAGCGCATAGCCAACCATGATCAGCACGTCCGCCGGTTCCCCGCGCGACAGCCGCATCGGGATCGCCTGCGGCGTCTCGCCCATCGACGGCCCATAGGCAGTGACCACCGTATGGCCCGTCGCCTTCTCGAACTGCGGCACCAGCTCCTTGTAGGCCGCGGTGAAGCCGCCGGAGATCATCACATGGACCTCGGCGGCAGAGACGACCTGCGTCGCGATGAAGGTAGATGCTGCAACGAGCAGCGCGTGAATGCGACGCATGACGTCCTCCCGATTTTTTTGATCCGCGTCGCTACTGAACGACGACTGGATCGCCACTGTGGCGATCCGTCGCAGGTTAAACCAGGATGAGGATGCACGCTATCGCGACAGGCGCATGGGTTTCGTGTCCCGGACGCGGTGCGACGCCCTTTCTTACCCTCCCCTTTTGAGGGGGAGGGTGAAGAAGCCTCAGCTGCCGCGATAGGTCCCATAGCTCCACGGCGTCACCAGCAACGGCACATGGAGATGGCCTTCGGGATCGCTGACCGAAAACCGCAAGGGAATCACGTCGAGGAACGGCGGATCGGACATCGGCACGTTGCGTTCGGCAAAATAGGGGCCGACGCTAAATGTCAGTTCATAGCGTCCGATCGGCACCGGCCGACCGCCGATCAGCGGCACGTCGGTGCGGCCGTCGCTATTGGTCACGGCGCGGGCGATGACCCGGCTCAAGCCGAGGTTGGACAATTCGACCAGTTCCACTGCGATGCCCGCCGCCGGTCTGCCGCTGTGGGTGTCGAGCACATGGGTCGACAACCGGCCATGCACCTTCAGCGGATGTTCGCCCTGTACCAGCAGATCGACGCGCAGCGCCGCGATCTTGCCGATTTCCGCGATCGACGTCGCGACTTCGGTGGTTTTGTCGTTCGGCAGCCTTCGCGCGAAATCGCGCAGGATGGAATCCTTGGTGTGGCGGCGCACGCAGACGATGTAGGGAATGCCAAATTTTTCGCGATAGGCATTGTTGACCCGCTCGAAGGCCTCGTATTCGGCGTCGGACAGCCGGTCCAGCCCGACGCTGTTCTGCTCGGCATTGGATTCGGCGGTAAGGCCGGCATCGCGCTGGGTCTTGTTGGCGAGATCCGGATGCGCCTTGATCAATGCCAGCCGCAGCTCTTCGCCCGCGCCATCGACCGCCGCCTTCATCGCCGCGAACAGTTGCGCCACGCCAGAGAATGGCCTTGCATCCGCCGCCTTCTCTGCAATCCATGGCGAATATTCAAAGATGTTCGCCAGCGCCGCGACGAAATCCGCCTTGCTGCAGTTGTTCAATTCGGCGAGCGTCTTTTCCGGCATGCGCGTTTATCCGATGGTGCGGGCATCCGCCGCGAGATGTTTCAGGTTGGCGTGCCAGTGCTTTGCGATATCAAGCCGCGTCGGCACCCAGACATTGTCGTGGCTCATGATGTAGTCGAGAAACCGCGCCAGCGCCGCCGCGCGGCCGGGCCGGCCGACGACGCGGCAATGCAGCCCCACCGACATCATCTTCGGTGCCGTCTTGCCCTCGGCATAGAGCACGTCGAACGAGTCCTTCAGATAGGTATAGAACTGGTCGCCGCCGCCAAAGCCCTGCGGGTTGACGAAGCGCATGTCGTTGGCATCGAGGCTATAGGGAATCATCAACTGCGGACCGCCCGGTCCTTTGATCCAGTACGGCAGATCGTCGGCATAGGTATCGCACAGATACAGAAAGCCGCCGGCTTCCATCAGCAACCGGTTGGTATTGATCGAACTGCGCCCGGTGTACCAGCCGAGCGGGCGCGAACCGATGGCTTCGGTGTGGACGCGGATAGCGTCGGCGATCTCAACGCGCTCCTCGACCTCCGACATGTCCTTGTGCTCGATCCATTTGAGGCTGTGGCTGGCGATGTCCCAGCCCGCCTCCTGCATCGCTGCGACGATCTCGGGGTTGCGCATCAAGGCGGTGGCGACGCCGAACACCGTGGTCGGCAGCTTGCGCTCGGTGAACATCCGCCACAGCCGCCAGAAGCCGGCGCGCGAGCCATATTCGAACATCGATTCGATATTGGCGTGGCGCTGCCCGGGCCAGGGCTGTGCGCCCAATACGTCGGACAAAAACGCCTCCGAGGCGCGGTCGCCATGCAGGATGTTGTTCTCGCCGCCTTCCTCGAAATTCACTACGAACTGCACGGCAACGCGGGCGCCGCCCGGCCACTTTGGATCGGGCGGATGGCGGCCGTAGCCGCGGAGGTCGCGGGGATATTCGATGTCGGCCATCACACGATCTCGAAGCGGACTTTCTGCGCGCCCTTCCACAGCACGGTCTTGCCCATCTCTTTCAGGCTTTCGAGATTGGACGTCAAAGTGATGAAATGGTTGCCGGCGAGCTGGCCCATCTTGCTGGCGAAATGCACGCCGCTATAGGCCAGCAGGATCTCGGTCTCGCTGATGCCGCCAGGATACAGGATGACATGGCCGGGCGCGGGATAGCTGGTGTGGTTTTCGTAGGAAACGCCAAAGTCGAGATCGCCGAGCGGCATCCATACCCCCTCGCCGCTCCAGCGCACATGGATCGCCTGGCTGTCGAACGGCATCGCCTTCTTGAACGCGGCGCAGGTCTTCGGCGCCAGTTCCTCCTCAAACTTCGCGTTGAAGGTGAAGTCGCCGACGTGGACTAGAAGCTGGCTCATGGTGGGTCTCGCGGATAAGCGTGGCAGGGCAAGGTTGAAGCCAGATTGCAGCGGGGAATGGACAAAGCAAGGGGGATTTTAGGCCAGGCGCTGCGAGCGCGGACTTCACCTCTCCCCGCAAGCGGGGAGAGGTGAAGCATGGGCGCTTCCGCCCTACTTCATCGCGTCGGTCACTGCCGTGGTCGTGGCGCCTTCCGGCTTCTTGGTGATCACCGGATCGGAGCCGCCGGCCATCAAGGTCGCGACGGTGCGCTCGTAGTCCTTCGGATCGAGCTTGCCGTCGACGGGGCCGAGCAGTTTTGCAACCTCGGTCATCATCCGCTTCTGGTCCTTCTCGGTCTTCGCCCCCGTGGAATCGCCGGCCAGAATGATCTTCACGGCTTCATCCGGATGCGACTTGGCGTAGTCCCAGCCCTTCTCCGACGCCTTGACGAATTTTGCCATCTTGGCGACGAAGGCGGGATCCTTGAGGTTCTTCTCCAGCACGTAAAGGCCGTCCTCCAGCGTGGCGACGCCCTCATCCTCATATTTGAAGACCACGAGCTGGCTCGGCTTGTAGCCGCCGTCGATCACCTGCCAGTATTCGTTGTACGACATGGTGGAAACGCAGTCGGCCTGCTTCTGCAGGATCGGATCGACGTTGAAGCCCTGCTTGATGATCTTGATGCCGTCCTTCGAACCGTCGGTCTTGTAGCCCAGCTTCGACATCCACGACAGGAA
>JAQGKA010000315.1 GCA_028290355.1 Tardiphaga sp.
GGTGTGTCCGCACCTCATTGTAATATTTCGCATACGACAGCAGCACGTGACGAAGATGCCGCTCGCCGAACACAACAACGTGGTCAAGGCATTCCCGTCGGATCGAACCGATCAACCGTTCAGCATATCCGTTTTGCCATGGGGAGCGCGGCGACGTCGGTCGATCGCGAATGCGCATTGATCGAAGTCTTCGGATGAAGACCTCGCCATAGGCCCCATCCCGATCACGGATCAGATAGCGGGGGGCCTGTTCCCAGCCGCAAGCTGCAGTGAGCTGATTTGCGATCCACTCTGCGGTCGGATGCGCTGTGACGCCAAACCACAAAATCTGTCGTCGACCATGCCCCACAATCAACAAGCCGTAGAGTAGACGAAATGAGATTGTCGGTACGACGAACAGATCCATCGCGGCGATGCCGTCGGCATGATTGCGGAGGAATGTCTTCCAGCCCTGAGATGGCGGCCCTCTTCGCCTGGCCATATACTTAGCCGCGCTCGTCTGACCGATCTCGATGCCGAGCTTGAGAAGCTCCCCATGGATCCGTGGCGCTCCCCACAGCGGATTGGCGATACTCATCTCGCGGATCAACTCGCGTATTTCCAGCGGCACCGTCGGCCGGCCGCCACGAGGTCGAGACTTCCAACGCCAGTACAATCTGAACCCGGCGCGGTGCCAGCGGACAATGGTGTCTGGCTTGACGATCGCCAACGCATCGCAAATTTTAGGGAACAACCGATAGAGACCGACTAATACCATTCGGTCGATGGCGCAGAAAAAGAGTTTCTTTGGGGCAGTCCGCCGCAGAACGTTTATTTGCTGCCGTAGCACCCAAATCTCTGCCTCAAGCGTTGCCCGCGACCGGATCAGATCGACGACCATCCAACCAATGAGCCTGCAAAGGTCCCTCATCACACAACAGCATCGCCCGATTCTCGATCAACCGCCAGCCAGATTAGGTTTGCGACAGGGACAGGTTGATAGGCTACTGACGTGGAAGCGCCCGTGCCAGTCGTGACCGTCGTCAGTCGGTGGAACGGTGGACCATTGGCCTGGAGAGTCAAAATGGTGGTGCCCGCAAGCATGGCAAAATCGGACTTCCCGTCGCCATTGAAGTCACCGGGTATTTGCGTCCAAGCCGCCGTTGGCGGAGTTCCGAAATTTCCTCCTGGCGTCTGGGAGCCAACGATGAAACTTCCGTCACCCTTGCTCAGAAACCTGAGTACCGTATCGGCCACGAGCATAGCAAAGTCCGTTTTGCCATCGCCGTTGAAATCCCCCACAATCGGCATCCAGCTATTCGCTGCAGGTATCCGAAATTCATTCCAGCCGGCATGGTGAAAAGGCCACTCATAAAATTGCCATCGCCGGCGCTGAAAAAGGTATACAATGTGTTGCCCGCTAGAAGCGCATAGTCCGTCTTGCCGTCCCCGTTGAAATCTCCAACGATCGGCATCCAAGAAGCCAACACAGGGCTCCCGAAATTTCCGCCTGGAAGCTGGGAGCCAACAGCGAAACTTCCGTCACCATTACTCATGAATCTCAACACCACATCGGCCACAAGCATAGCAAAGTCGGTTTTGCCGTCGCCATTGAAATCACCGATGATCGGAATCCAGCTATTCGTCGCCGGCGCTCCGAAATTCATGCCACCCGGCATGTTGAAGACACCAACAAGAAAACCGCCATCGCCAACGCTGAGAAAGGAGATCAAACCACTATTGGCAAGCAGAGCAAAATCCGTTTTGCTATCGCCGTTGAAATCACCAATGATTGGCATCCAGCTATTCGCCGCCGGCATCCCGAAATTCATTCCGGTCGGCATGGCGAAGAGCCCACTCAGAAAACTGCCATCTCCGGTGCTGAGAAAGGTATACAACCGACTATCTGCAAGTAGCGCAAAATCGGTTTTGCCATCACCGTTGAAGTCACCGACAATTGGCATCCAACTTGAGGAAGCCGTTTCGCCAAAATCTAGACCATTTGGAATGGCATAGCTCAGTCCATTGAAACTAAAATCGCCATTGCTCATCAGTGTATGCACTGTGTTATTTCTAAGCAGCGCTACGTCGGTCTTACCGTCACCATTGAAATCCCCCACAATCGGCATCCAGTAAGCTCTCGCGGGAACACCGAAATTCCAACCGTTTGGCAAAGGTAGCCCAATTGCTCCAAATGAACCGTCGGCAGCCCCACTCGTCCCGAAAGAAGTGGGGGGCAAACATCCGTCAGCAGAGCACAATGTGACGCCGCTCAACCGGCTGACCGGCAAACTACCGCTTTGATCGTAACTCAGCCGATAGTCACTAACGAGAGTGCTACCCGCGAAGGCCTTCACGTTGGTCAGCACAACATTGGTGCGCATCAGCGAACCGCCTTGGTACGTCGGCGTGACGTCAGGCCGAGTAGCGTAGACGAATTGCACCTTATTAAAGGGAGTGAGATTAGCCGCTGCGTTACCAGAGTAATTGATCTCGTTGGGATAAGCTTGCCCGTTTGTGGGGTCGTTGGTGTATGTGAGAATAAAGTAATTACCTTTGGTATCTAACACTTTATTAGCCAACCAACTCCGCGCCGTCGTCTTACCCTGGGCCAAGACTTGAGAGTCGGTGCTGTGACCAAACTCCATGATTTGGCCTGACTTCGTGCGCACCTCGAACCAGGCAGGCCCATTGCCGGCTGAACCACGGGATACGATTCGGCTGAAGCTATCGATTTCAGTTCGATACTCCGCACCATCACCGCCATAGCTCCCGCTTGTCACGACCAGCCGCTGCCCACCGAGGCAGAAGCGATCGCTGCCGTCGTAGTTGACACCACCTCGCACGCCATCTTGCACCACAGTCTGTGGACAGCGCCCGATGGACGGAAGGCCACCCAACGACCAACCAATGCCAAGAATGCCGTCACCGCCTTGGCTGCTATACTCAAGAGATACCCGTCGATCAAGCTGGTGCCGTAGCTCATCAGACCACCGGCGTCGACATACTCACGCTGTGCATAGATCGCGGGAAGAGTGTGACTCGCCGCCAGCGACACCAGTTGATCCTGGCTGAGCAGAACCGGGTCCCCGCCAACGATCAGCGCGTCGGGCTGCTCACGTTCAAAAGATGCGAAGGCCGCATCGATCTCGCCCCCAGTACTGGCGTTCGCAACCTCGATTTGCAGCCCGAGCGCGCGCCCGACGACCTGCACGTCACGTACCTCGGCGGCAGTGGATTGATAGGTCGGGTTCGTCAGCATCGCAATTCTGGTCGTATTCGGCGCGAATTGGTGGAGAAGCTACAACCGCTTTCCTCCAAGGTCTGAAGCCAGAAAAGTTAAGCCAGTGCGATTGCCACCCGGTCTGTTAAGATTGTCCACCAGCCCAACCGGCCTCAATCGATCGTCGGGCGATGTCTGAAGTCGCCACTAAACCCCGAAGGAAGAATTTGAACCGGCGTTGCGCCACCCTCTCCGGTTCAGGTAGCGATCCGGCGGGCCTGTAGGCTGACCTTCTAAGGCAATTGTATCCGCCCCGGGACGCCACGCGGCTCCGGGCGTTCTCGCGCTGAGGCAGAAGCTCTCGGTGATAAGTCCACAAAGGGCTCAAAGCTGTCCTAGTACAATGCTGGATTAACGGGTCCCGACGGTCAAACTGGTATTCAAGCGGCTGGGGTGACCTCGCCCCCGGCTTCTACGTTGAGAACGATTTTTCCTCTCGGAGGCGGCCGTCGGCCTTCCAACATTATGTGGGCGTCTCGCGCATCGGCGAGAGGGAGGATCGCGCCGACGCGTGTTTTCAGTTCACCACGATCAATCAGTTCGGCAATTCTACGCAGGCGCTCGGTGGTTACTTCCACCAGGAAGAAGGCCGCGGTGACGCCCTGGTGCTTTGCTCGGTCTTGATCAGGCTTGGACACGGTGGATATCAGTTTGCCGCCCGAGCGAAGAATTTGAAACGAACGTGTTTGCGTTTCACCCCCGACGAGATCGAGCACCGTGTCTGCATTCTTGACCTCATCTTCAAAGCGTTGCGTGTGATAGTCCACCACCTTGTCTGCACCGAGGGCCCGCACGTAATCGATGTCTTTGGTCCCCGCCGTCGCGATGGAGCGCAGGCGAGCGCGACGAGCGAGCTGAACCGCGTAGGCTCCGACGTTCCCTGCGGCTCCGTGGATGACCACCGTCTGGCCGGCTTCGAGGCGGGCTTGGTCGAACAGACCTTGCCAGGCCGTGACCGCGATGACGGGAACGGAAGCCGCTTCGACATAGCTGAGCAAGCTTGGCTTCTTCGCGAGCATCCCGGCCGAAGCCACCGCGTACTCGGCGTAAGCGCCAACGAACTGAGGGTTGGTCACGCCGAAAACCTGGTCTCCGACCGCCAACCCGGAAATCCCGGAACCCAGACCTGCGACTTCGCCGGACAGATCAGAGCCCAACGTGAGAGGAAGAGGTTGCGGCAATGCACTCCTGCCCGCCCTGATCCACCCGTCCCAGGGGCCGACCCCGGCTGCGTGAACTTTGACAAGGACTTCGCCTGGACCAGGGTCTGGCCGAAGAACCGTTTCGAACATCATCGCTTCGGGCGGCCCGAATTCGTGCAGGCGCCAAGCCTTCATCGAGGGGGGAGCAGAGTTCTGTGCGGCGTTGCCGACGAGGGTACTTGTCATCCTGGCCTCCTCCTTGGCGGGTCTAGCTATTCTCCCGAGTTCAATTCCGCCATCCCCTGCGCTCGACCGTTTCACACAACCAGCGTGGGGGCCCCCACGACTGCGACGAGATCGGCTCTGCGGGGCACTATCGCGTGTCTGACTTCGAGTCTGGTACGGTGAGTGGCTGGTCCTCGGCATCGACGATGAAGACCGCCAGAAGACTCGCAGATTGCGTCTCGCTGGCGTTTTCGCTCACCCGGTGATGCGCTCCGGGTTCTTCGTGGAAGCTCTCACCCGCTTGGTACACTTTCGCGGGCTCGGTGCCCACAACGCTTCGAATGGCGCCCGTAAGTACATACGCGTAGATGAAGGCGGACTTTGCATGACGGTGAGGCGGGGATTTCCCACCGGGTGGATAGTTCACGACGACAGCGACCAAGTTCTTTCCCGCGACGTTTGGGATCGCACGCTGGAAAACCGGTTTTACCGTCTCAAGCCCGTGCGCGTATCCAACCGGCTCACCAGCCAACGTCGAGCCAAGTACCGTGCAGAACAGTGCGATTTTCGAGAAAGCTGGCATTGTCGTACCCTCATGCTTAGAAGTTTGGAGTCTCGCCCATTTACGGCGCGGCGATCCGGCCATCGGAAGAGTGACGATCAGGACACCGAAAGCCGGCAGCACGTTATTGCTGTTGTCAGTGGTATCCGATGTCGGCCCGCACTTTGCCGCGGAATACCCAATAGGACCAGCTCGTGTACATCAGGATCACCGGCAGCAGCACGAGCGTTCCGACCAGCAGAAAAACTTGAGTTCGGTCGGAAGATGCAGCCTCCCACAACGTGAAGTGATGCGGCACGATCATCGGGTAGAGGCTAATGGCAATTCCGATATATGCTAGGACGAAAAGGCCGATCCCACCCACGAATGGCAGCACGTCGGAACGGCTGTCGAGCGCGCGCCAGGTGAGCAGCGCGGTGGCGACAGTCGCAATCGGAACCGGCGCCAGAAAAATGATGTTCGGAAACGCGAACCAACGTGAGGCGATCGCCGGGTTCATGATCGGCGTCCAAACGCTGACGATGCCGATGCCTACCAAAACGCCGATAAGACAGACACGGCCCTGACGACGGGCGGCGTCCTGAAGGTATCCTTGGGTTTTGAGAATCAGCCAGCCCGCCCCGAGAAGCCCATATCCGAACAACAGGGCGATCCCGGTCAGAACCGAGAATGGTGTCAGGAAATCAAACGAGGTGCCGGAAAACACCCGCCCGCTGACCTGAAATCCCTGGATGAAGTTGCCGAGCACCACGCCCTGCGCGAAGGTTGCAATGCCCGATCCGTAGTTGAACGCGTGGTCCCAAAACGTTTTGTGCTCGGCGTCCCGGAAGCGGAATTCGAACGCCACACCTCGAAAAACCAGTGCCAGCAGCATCACGAGAATTGGAAAATAAACGGCGGGAATGATGATGGCGAACGCGAGCGGGAAGGCCGCGAGCAAACCAAGCCCGCCGAGCACGAGCCAGGTTTCATTTCCGTCCCAGATCGGCGCAATCGAATTCATGATTGTATTGCGAGAGGCTGTGTTCGGCGCCAAGCCAAAGAGAATGCCGACGCCGAGATCGAAGCCGTCGAGGAGTACGTAGAAGAACACGGCGATTCCGAGGATCAGCGTCCAGATCGGCACGAAGTCCATAACCTGACTCATGGTGCGCTCCCCTCGGAAATTCCCGGCCCGGCCAACACCGGTGCCTGGGGTCGTCCGGCCTCGACTGTCGCGTCCTGTTCCTCGGACGGCATCGGACCGCGGCGGACAATGCGGATCATGAGAAACAATCCAGCGGGATACATAAAGAGATAGACGGCCATGTAGGCGAGCAGCGAGATCAGCACGTCAGGGCCCGTCAACGACGGCGAGACCGAGGCCGCCGTTCGCATCAGGCCATAGACTGTCCAGGGTTGGCGTCCGACCTCGGTGGTCACCCAGCCGGCGATAACCGCAACGAACCCGATAGGAATTGCGAGTTGGCACAGCCGCAGAAAAAGCGGCGTGTCGTGGAGCCGCCCGCGCCAGCGCAGCCATCCGCCGAGCAGCACGATGCCGAGCATCAGCGTGCCGCATCCGACCATGATCCGGAAAGCAAAGAAGGGTATTGCGACGGGCGGCCGTTGATCGGCGGGAAAATCCTTAAGGCCCTTGATTTCGCCGTCGAGCCTATGGGTGAGGATCAGACTGCCCAGCAAAGGCACCTCGATCGCGGCATAATTGCTCTCGGTCTTTTCGTCGGGAATGGCGAACAGCGTCAGAGGGATGCGGCGGCCGGTCTCCCAGCGTGCCTCGATGGCTGCGAGTTTCGCAGGCTGGTGCTCCAGCGTATTGAGGCCATGATGGTCGCCGAGAAAGATCTGCAGAGGCACCAGCGCGGTCAGGAGCCACAGCGTCATCGACAGCATGGTGCGCCCTTCCACCGCAAATTGTTCGCGTCTAAGCAAGTAAGCGCCAACGCCGAGGACGACGAAACCGGTAGTGATATAGAACGCCACAACGGTATGAGCCAGCCGGGACGGAAAGGAAGGACTGAAGACGACTTCCATCCAGTCTTTCGGAAAGAAACGGCCGTCGATGATTTCGTAACCGGCCGGCGTTTGCATCCAGCTATTGGCCGACAGAATCCAGAAAGACGAGAACAGCGTACCCAGCGCCACCATCAGCGCTGCAAAAAAGTGGGCCCAGCGCGGCACCAGCTTTCGTCCAAACAAGAGGACGCCAAGAAATGCAGCTTCGAGGAAAAACGCCGTCAGGCCTTCATAGGCGAACAGCGGCGCGAGAACGTTTGCGGTGGCATCCGAATAGCGGCTCCAGTTGGTGCCGAGTTGAAACGGCATAACGACGCCGGTGACGACACCCATGCCAAATGCGATCGAGAAAATCTTGATCCAGAACATGGAGACGCGAAGATAGACGTCGCGCCCGGTCGCGAGATTAAATCCTTCAAGGACGGCAATGAACGCAGCGGCGCCGACGGTGAATGCCGGGAGCAGAATGTGCCAGCCAATCACCCAGGCGAATTGCAATCGCGACAGGAAAACCGGATCTAAGTCCATCTCCGTCACCCCCGGCGGCAATTGCTGCGCCCGAAAAGCTTCCTGCCCGCTCCAATATTTTCGTACCAGCTTCAATCATTGTCCAACGAAACCGCATCGCAACTTAAGGCATTCCGGACATGCTCTACCCCCCTTTGTGGAGAGCAACGATTGCTCCCGCTCGCCGGCATAGGACAGGTTTCGAATCTTGGCGGATGCGGTTTCCTGAGATACGCCTTCTAGCCCGCGCAGCGCAATGACCGGCGAAGACGGTCGCCCTAATTTGCTGGCCATGTACGCCGCGAGGCAAGCTGTCGGAACCACATCAAAGCCAATTCCCGGTACCACGGTAATTCCGGCTCTCTGGATCTCTGTTCTCGCGACCAGATGGCCTCGAAGACGTCAATTTTACCTGTAATGTTGACGTAATCTGTCTTTGTGACCAAGCATGCGCTCAGCATTGGAGCGAAAGTAACTGCGAATGGACCCGCCACGGTTTCGGGCGATGGTAAAGGAAATATTAAAAAAATTCCATTGAGCGTGATCCATCATCGCGACCGCCGGTTAGTCGGTGCGCTTGGCCAAGGAATTTCTTAGGCGAGTGACCTCGTCCGGAGACACCGCCGGCGAGGCGTTGCCCCACGAGTTCCGGATATAGGTGAGCACCGCTGCGACTTGGAAATCGTTCAACTGCCAACCGTAGGACGGCATGCCTGCCGCGGTCGGCTCCTTCGCCGTCGAGACGCTGCGCGCGCCTCGGAGGACGATGCGGATGACCGATGTCGGGTCGTCGGCCCGCGCTAACGAGGAATTGGCGACCGCCGGGAAGAGTCGGTCGACGCCCTTGCCGCCCAGACCGTGGCAGGCGGAGCACTGGTCGCGATAGATCGCGCCGCCTGCACGCATCTCGGGCGCCGTGCTCGAAACCGGAGCCGGCGCCGTCCCCTGCCCCGGCAACGACTTCAGATAGGTGGCGATCGCTTTGACGTCGTCGTCGGTCATCTTGGACGTCGACAGATCGACGGCCTCCGCCATTGGGCCGGTGGCCCCGGTGATCCGGTTGTGACCAGTCTTTAGGTAAGCCGCGATGTCATCGACCGACCATCCGCCGAGACCGGTCCTCAAGTCGTTGGTGATGTTCGGCGCCGACCATCCCTGCAGCTGCGCGCCCTGAAGATATAGAGACGTCTTATCGCCGCCGAGGAAGGTTTTCGGCGTGTGGCAAGCGCCGCAGTGCGCGGGGCCGTCGACCAGGAACGCGCCGCGATTCCATTCGGCCGACTGATGGGAATCGAAGGCGTATTCACCCTGCTTAAAGTAGAGGATGTCCCACACCCACATCGCTGTCCGAATGTTGAACGGGAACGGGAGCGTGCTGGCGACCACTGGATTGTACACCGCAGTCACGGTGTTGAGATAGGCCCGTATCGCGACAACGTCTTCGCGGGCCAGCTTCGTGTATGCGTTGTACGGCATAGCGGG
Source organism: Tardiphaga sp. (assembly GCA_028290355.1). Lineage (GTDB taxonomy): Bacteria > Pseudomonadota > Alphaproteobacteria > Rhizobiales > Xanthobacteraceae > Tardiphaga. The sequence continues at coordinate 9,197 of JAQGKA010000315.1, forward strand.
ATAGAGGCGCTCGCCGTTGCGCCCGATGCCTTTGCGGACGGCATTATCAAACTGATCATCCGTCCAGGACCCGATGCCTGTGTCCATGTCGGGTGTAATGTTGGGGGCCACGATGTTGCCGAACGGCGTTTCGATCGGCCGGCCGCCGGCGAAAGGCTGGTTCTTTTGGGGAATGGTATGGCAGCTCGCGCAATCCGACAGAATCGACAGGTACCTTCCCCCGTCGACGGTCGTGAAATCCTGCGCGTTGACCTCGCCGGCCGACGCCGTCACCTTCCCACAAGCCATCGCCACGAACAGCGCGGCTGCGCCCGCGAATACATCAAGCTTCTTGCGCCTACGCATCGACCAACGGCCCTGGTTTCGTGAGATACTGGTTTCGGATCGCGTCCGCCGCCCAATAGGCGAGCGCGCCCACCGTCAGCGTCGGATTGTAGCCGGCGTTCTGCGGGAAGGCGCTGGCGCCCAGCACGAACAGGTTCGACACGTCCCAACTCTGAAGGTAGCGGTTGACGGCGCTGGTCTTGGGATCCGCGCCCATGATAACGCCGCCGTTCAGATGCGTCGTCTGATAGGTCGTGGAGTCGTATGGCGCGGTGCGATAGGTCTTCGCCAACGATGCCGCGCCCATCGCCTTGATGATCTCGGCGAACTTGTCCGTCAGGAAGCGGTTCTGCTTCGCCTCGTTCTCCTTGATGTCGATGGTCATCCTCATCAAGGGTCTACTGAACCTGTCTTTGTAGAGAGGATCGAGATCTAGATAGATATCGCGGTAGGCGTAGAAGCTGCCGTGCACGCCGGTACCTGGCTTCACGGTGCTAAGATAGTTGTCCCTGACGGCGTTCTTCCATCCGGTGCCCCACTTGGGCGTGCCCGGTGGCGTTAGCGCGCTTTCGATCGGACGGGCGCCGGTCTGGACCTGGCCGACGTACCCGCCGCCGACGAAGCCATGCGGCCCGTGATCGAAGTTGTCGCCGTTGAACTCGTCGATGCACATGCCGATCGAGCCGGATCCGATGAACGGATTGAAGTTGAACTTCGTGTGGTCGAAGAAGCCGTTCACCGACGAGGTGGTCTGATGGGTGAAATTGCGCCCAATTCGCCCTTCTCCGGTCGCTGGATCGTAAGGCTGTCCGATGCCCGAGTGCAGCATCAATTGCGCGTTGAACAACGAGAAAGCGGAAAGGATCACGAGGTCCGCCGGCTGCTCCCACGCTTCTCCGCTGCTGTCGACGAACGTCACGCCGGTCGCGTGCTTGCCAGACCTGTCGGTGTTAATCTTCACTACTTCAGAATTGTCGCGGGCCGTAAAGTTGGACTTGCGGACGAGGACCGGTAAAATCGTGGTCTGCGGACTCGCCTTCGAATAGTTGCTGCAGCCGAACCACTCGCAAAATCCGCAATACGTACATGGGCCCATCCGGAGCCCAAGCGGGTTCGTATAGGCGGTCGATAGATTGCCGGACGGCTGCGGGAATGGTTTGTATCCGAGCTCGCGCGCCGCCTTGCCGAACAGCGTATGGCTGAAGGGCTGAGGCTGCGCCTTCGTCGGATAATCCCGCGAGCGCGGCCCTTCGAACGGATTGCCGCCCTCCATGATCTTACCCCGCAGATTGCCGGCCGTCCCGGACGTGCCGCACAGATACTCGAAGCGGTCGTAGTGCGGTTCGAGTTCGTCGTAGGTGATGCCCCAGTCCTGGATGGTCATGTCCGAAGGCAGGAAGTCTGCGCCGTAGCGCTGCGTCAAATGCGTCTTTAGGACGAAGTCACTCGGCAGGAAGCGCCACATCTCGGCGTTCCAGTGGACCCCGCCCCCGCCGACGCCGTTCGGCGGCATGAATGCTCCCCAATTGCGGATCGGCAGAGCCTGCTGGTCGACCTTGTTGCGGAACGTGAAGGTCAACTGGTCGGGCCGCAGAAAGAGTTCGTGACGGACGCGGTAGCGGAGTTCGTCTTGCATCTGGCTCGGCGGAAAGTCGGTCGGCGCGTCGCGCCATGGACCACGCTCAATCGCGATCACATCGAGCCCTTCGTCGGTGAGTTCCTGTGCCATGACCGCGCCGGTCCAGCCTAGACCGATTATAACAACGTCCTTTTTGGGAAGTATGCGCGCCATCACCGGGCTCCAGAGTTGTTCGAAGTCCATTCCGCCCTGCCCGTCATGCTTACGGGGGGCAGCGGGAATCGCTCGTTGTGCCGGCCGACCCAATCGAGATAGTTGTAGCGGGCGCCTGGGTAGCCAATCATCTTCCAGGCCGCCATGTCGCGGTTGCCGCCGTAGATCGGATCCGCGAAGAATCCCGTCTGCACGTCCTTGATAGTCAGCGCGAAGAAGGACTTTCCGTCGACGCCTTCGAGCTTGAGATTGCCCTCTTCCAAATCCTTCAGGACCTGGTCTTTCCGGTCGTCGGGCAGATCGGCAAAACGTTTTCCGCCCTCCCGCGCTTGGCAAGCGCGGTCGAGCGCGGCAAGGCCCTCGCGGTATTCCTTTCGCGGTCCGCCTTCGGATTGCGTACCCTGGTTCTTCGCGCCGGTGATGAACGGCGGACGAACATACAGCCCCTCCTGGGCGCCGTAGCCTCCGGCCAACTGCCGGTCGACGAAGACGGCGGAGCCGGAATCCTTCCCGCCCGGCGTTTGCGGATCGGGCGGGATGATCCGGTCAGCCAAGGCCTCCATGGCCCGGCCCTCCTCCGCCGTAAAGAACTCCCAGGGGCCGAGCTTCGCGGCGACCGGAGGATTGCCTCCGTTCGGCTCCCACGGCAGCACGCCGGAGATCGTCTTGGCCGTCGTCCTCCGCGAACTGGTCGCGATCAGAAAAGCCGCCGTCGACAGGAGAACGGACCTACGTGAAACAACTGGGCCTAATCCGGTTTCCACCGTGTCCTCCCGTGTTCGATTTCCCCGCCAATTAAACCAACATACCCCTGCGAAGGCATAATATTATCAAAAAGTTATCCTACCCCTCACGGCAATTTTATGGCGCGCTCCTTGCTGGCACGACTGACCGCAGCCAACCCTTCACGCGAAAGCGCGTAGTTAGGCTTCGGAGGCCAGCCTTAATGAATGCTTCATTGCTCCCAGCGTGAGCCTAAGATGATGCTGCAGAGATTTCCGCGCTGAAAGCTAGAATCCTTGAACGCGAGAAAATCATCGTTGAAGGTACCAAATGTGCTGTCAGGCCGATGCTTCATCCCGTGATAGAACGCCTCAATGACCTCATGCCCGAAGTCGTGGCTACGTGGATAGGCGGCAATCACAGCCTCACGCTCTTCATCCGTGAAGTGGTCAAAGTTGCGGCCCGCCATATCCATTCCAGCCCCAGCCTGTACCAAGGAGATCTCCGGATGCATATGCTCCGGGATACCTGGGGTCGTGTGTAGAGCGATCGCAAGCCAAACTTTCTCGATATCTCCTTCGAAGATCCCATGACCTCTCAGAAAATCGCGCGCGGCGTTCGCGCCGTCCACTTCGAAACGTAGCTGGCTCTCGTCGTAGCCGTGCGTGATGCCGAGATCGTGGAACATGGCTGCAGCGTAAAGCAGTTCTGGATCAAACGTCAGGCTGTTCCGTTTTCCGGTCAACGCGCCCCAGAAATAAACCCGCGTGGAATGGTGGAACAGCAGATCGCTCTCAGTGTCGCGAATACGCTGCGTTATCTCGCGTGCCATTTTGCTGTCAGGAATCCTTACGCCAAAAATATCGTTATCTGCCATGGCTTCATCCTCCGACAAAAGAGTCTCCGATAAGTGATACTGTAGGCTAGCTCCTGTGCCAACTGCAGCGGCGTGATGGCTGCGTTGGCGGGAAACTGGACAAGATTAGCGACACCGCTGTTGTTCGCAGATAGGCGCGGCTGTCGCGGCCGCAACTCATTGCGAATTGGAGAACACTGCCGGAATGACGCCGTCACCAACTTCAATCTGGCGACGTCGAAGATTTCCCATTTCCAAGGAGCCGGCGGTTTACTGCGATGTCGAATCTTGATGCGACAGGGTTATTGGGGACAGCGTACATCGAAAATCAGGTCACCTGCCATCAAGAAATATCGAGCGTGTTTTCAATCTGGAGGCCTCAACTACGGCACCTCGGGCAAAGCGAAGGCGACCGCGCGGCCTGGCACAAATGTGGTCGACCTTATGACGGCGCTTCAGCAGAGCTTGAAAGGCGGCGACGCAAAGGTACCGGCAGCAAAGGGCAAGAAGCTGAAGGTAGCCGCGAGCCAACGCGAGATGCTGCTGCCAATCAGCGGCAAGCGCGCTTCAGCGAAGGAAGAAACCAAAGCGCCGGCGAAGACTAGCCGGGCGTCAAGCAAAACACGAAAGGCCGGGTGATGTCGCGGTCGAGCTGGACCCCTTCGATTGTTCCAAGTGGCTGGGATCAGAACGTCTACCTGGTGGTGGACTGCGACCGCCACGGAGCCTGCGTCTGGACGGAGGCATATGTCGAAGCGACGGACCTCGAAACTGTCATCGCTGATTTGATGTCAGGTCATTACCGCGATAGGTTGATTATTTTACGGGGTAGCTCACAAAGCGTGCCCGCCGGAATCACTCAGGGGGTTGAAGCCCCGGTGAGGTGATCCACTTGTCCATTTTTGCGTAGGACGCGAAGAGCTTCGCCTTTTTGAGCATGTCGTCTCGCTCTGGGCTCGGCTGCATGTCCTCGGCGGCTTTGGCACATTGGCTTGCTGTCCGTCGTCAGATAATTTGAGACTGATCAGGCATTTCGAGAAGGGGGATTCTGGCTCATCAAGGGTTAGAGTTTAAGCGAGCTGCAGTCGGTGCTGCAAGCGGCGGTTTGCGATGGTGGCAAGTTTGATGCGTCTGCGTTCTGCGAGGATCGCCTCTGCCCTACCGAAGCAGACGTCTGCCGGTGCGACGTTTTTGATGCTCTCATGATAGCGGACGTGATTGTAGTGTTCGACGAAGGCGCTGATCTGTCGTTCCAGATCTCCGGGTAAATAATAGTTGTCGAGCAGAATGCGGTTCTTCATGGTCTGGTGCCAGCGCTCGATCTTGCCCTGGGTTTGCGGGTGATATGGGGCTCCGCGCACATGTTCCATGCCCCTGTCCTCAAGCCACGCGGCCAGATCGCTCGCCACGTATGACGAGCCGTTATCCGAGAGGAGCCTCGGTCGATGCACGACGGTGGCACGATCGAGGCCGGAGGCCGTGAGCGCCTGGTCGAGCGTCGCCGTGACGTCGGAAGCGCACATGGTGGGACCAAGCCGCCAAGCCACGATGTAGCGCGAGAAGTCATCGAGCACCGTCGACAGGTAGTACCAACCCCAGCCGGTGATCTTGAGGTAGGTGAAGTCGGTCTGCCAAAGCTGGTTAATCGCGGTGGTCTTGTCCTTGAACTCGTTCGCCGCCTTGATCACCACATAGGCCGGACTGGTGATGAGGTCATGCGCCTTCAGCAACCGATAGACCGAAGCCTCGGAGACAAAGTACTTTCTCTCATCGGTGAAGCGCACCGCCAGCTCCCGCGGCGACAGCTCCGGGAGCTCCAGCGCCAGATCGATGATCTGGCCGCGGACGTTGTTCGGAATCCGGTTCCACACGCGATCCGGCCGGGACCGATGATCAGCCAGCGCTTCAATGCCACCCTCGCGGTAGCGGTCGTACCAGCGATAGAACGTGGCGCGGGGGATGCCGAGCTTGTCCAGCGTGCGCTTGGCCGGCAGGTGTGACTGCTCGACCAGTTCAATGATCTCGGCCTTCTCGGACGCAG
>JAQGKA010000320.1 GCA_028290355.1 Tardiphaga sp.
GCACAAGCGTCGGATAGCGCGCGGCCTGCAGCGCGCCGCGCGTCAGCAGGAAAATCAGGAACGCGATCCACAGCCCGGCATTGCCGAGCGGCGTCAGGAAATACCAGGCGGCGAGATAGGTGGCGAAAGCCACCAGCATCAGGTTGCGCATGTCGCGGGCCCAGGATGCGCCGATATAGATGCCGTCATAGCTATAGGCCAGCACGCCGCAGGCCGGCGCCAGCGCCGCCAGCAGCATGAATTCGCGCGCGGCGCTGCGGACTTCGGGGCTGGTGGTGATGACGTCGATCAGCGTGTTGCCGGACAGCGCGAACGATAGCGTCACCGCAAGGCCGAACACCGCGCTCCAGCCCAGCACCAGTTTAACAGCGCGGGAAAATTCCTTGCGGTCGCGGGCGCCAAAACTCTGCCCGCAGAGTTGCTCGGCCGCGTTCGCAAGGCCGTCGAGGAAGAACGAGCCGATCATCAGAAAATTGTTCAGCACCGCATTGGCCGCCAGGGTGAGATCGCCGGCGCGGGCGCCCTGCGCGGTGAAGAACAGGAACGCCGCAATCAGCGCCGCGGTGCGGATCATGATGTCGCGGTTGACGGCGAACAGCCGCAGCAGGCGCGTGCGATCGAACAGGACATCGCGGGGGACGCCGATCGGTCCCGCCAGCAGCTGCCGGACCACGGCAACGCCGGCGATGAAGCCGACCGTTTCTGCGGTCACCGTCGCGATCGCCGCACCGGCGACGCCCTTGCCGGCCGCGAGCACGAGAAACGCGGTGAGCGCCATGTTGATCAGGTTGATGCCGACCTGCAGCGCCAGCGCGAGGCCGGTGCGGGCCTGGCCGACCAGCCAGCCCAGGATGACATAGTTGCCCAGCATCAGCGGCGCCGACCACAGTCGGATGAAGAAATACTCCCGTGCCGCCGCCGTCACGGCCTCGCTGCCGCCCATGAGGCTGAAAATCACCGACGCCAGCGGCGTGCGGATCGCGATCAGCGCGAGGCCGATCGCGGCGCCTAGCATCAGCGCGCGCAGCAGGATGGCCCGGAGTTCAAGCCGGTCGCTGGCGCCGAGCGCCTGCGCGGAGAACGCCACCGTCGCCATTCGCAGGAAGCCGAACAGCCAGAAGATGCAGTCGAAGGCGACGGAGGCAAGTGCCACGCCACCGAGCAGATGCGGATCGCCGAGCCGGCCGATCGCCGCGGTGGCGACGATGCCGAGCAGCGGCGTCGTCAGATTCGCCAGCATCGCCGGACCGGCAATGGCGAACACGCTGATGTGGCTGACGCGAAGCACTGGCGTCACGGAATTCAATTCCAATGCAGGACTAGCGGCCGCGCGGCGCGCTGAACATCCGCGAGATCAGCCAGATCGGCACGACGATCACGGCGCCGAGCAGGAAATAGCGCCACAGCCCGTTGATGGCGTCGAATCCAAGGTCGTAAACCCACTGGAACAGGCGGCGAATGCTGGCGACGATATTCCAGGGGTCGAAGCCGATGGCGGCGAGCACCACGCCGACCAGGATCGAGAGCAAGATCAGCCGCCCGAGCACGGCCAGCGGCGAACCGCCGAGAAAGCGCGACAGGCCGTCATTTGTCGCCGGCAATTCCCGGATCTCGTCTGGCATCGTCGTCTCCTGCGCGCAAAATCGCCCGCCTAGCATAGTCAGTTCACGGCAGATGGGGAACCCGCTTGCCGTCGTCAATGACTGGCAGCTGCGGCGGGCGCAATTGTGGCCTCGGCCTTCAGCATCCGTTCCAGCGTCTCCAGCCGGTCGGCGTCGCGCGGCGGCTTGTCCCAGCGCAGCCGGCTGATGCGGGGAAAGCGCATCGCGACGCCGGACTTGTGCCGCGGCGAGCGGGCCAGGCCCTCGAAGGCGACTTCGAGCACCAGGCCCTGGTCGGGCTCGTGCACCACATGGCGCACCGGCCCGAATTTTTCGGTGGTGTTGCGGCGGACAAAACGGTCGATCTGCAGCAGTTCCTCGTCGGTGAAGCCGAAATAGGCCTTGCCGACCGGCACCAGCTGGTCGCCGCTCTCGCCTGCGGTCCAGACGCCAAAGGTGTAGTCGGAGTAATAGGACGAGCGCTTGCCGTGGCCGCGCTGTGCATACATCAGCACGGCATCGATGACGTGCGGATCGCGCTTCCATTTCCACCACTGACCCTTCGGCCGGCCTGGCAGGTAGGCGGAGTCGCGGCGCTTCAGCATCACGCCTTCAACCGCTTCGGCATCTTCGCCGGCGCCGGCACTGGCGGGATCGGCGCGTGCCGCGGTTAGTGCATCCCTGTGCTCGAACGGAATTTGAGCGGACAGGTCGATGCGGGGATCGTCGAGCTGCGTGACGAAGGTTTCCAGTTTAGCGCGGCGTTCCTCGAACGGCAGCGTGCGCAGATCGGTCTCGCCGTCGCTGAGCAGGTCATAGGCGCGCAGGTGGATCGGATAATCCTTCATCAGCTTCGGCGTCACGCTTTTGCGGTTCAGCCGCTGCTGCAGCACGTTGAAGGACTGCACGCGGCCTGCGCGCAGCACCAGCAGTTCTCCGTCGATCGCGCCGGGCAGCCGCAGCGACGGCACCAGATCGGGAAAGCTTGCGGTGATGTCCTCGCCGGTGCGCGAATAGAGCCGTGCAACGATGTTGCCGTGGTCATCGCGGCCGGACACGGCCTGAATCCGGATGCCGTCCCACTTCCATTCCGCGACGAAATCCGACGCGTCGAGATTGGTGAAATCGCTGTCCTCGATGGCATGGGCCAGCATCACCGGCCGGAATGGCGCCGGATCGAGATTGATCGGTTTGTCGGCACGGCCTTCCAGCCATGCGAACAATTCGGAGTAAGGCGGCGCCAGGCCGGGCCACATCAGCTCGACATCGTGCGGATCCTTGTCACCAAGCCCCGTCGCCGCCGTCTTGGCGAGCCGCGCGGAGACGCCGATCCGCATGCCGCCGGTGACGAGCTTCAGCAGCGCCCAACGCCCGGTCTCGTCGAGTTCATCGAGCCATCGCGCCAGTTGCGCTGGCAGTTCGGTCTTGCCGAGTGTGCGCAGCATGGTGACGACTTCGGTGAGGGTTGGAGGCGGTGGGTTGTTGTGGGGCAGCACCGGAGACTTCGGCCACATCAGCGCCACCGTCTCCGAGAGATCGCCCACATAATCATAAGACAGCGCGAACAGTACCGGATCCGTCCGCGTCGCGATCAGATCGCGGATCAGGCCGGCCTTGGCGTGCTTGAACGACAGCGCGCCGGTCAGCGCTGCTAGCGCGTAGCCACGATCGGGATCGGGGACTTCGCGAAAATAGCCAGTGATCAGCCGCAGCTTGTTGTTGCGGCCGGGCTCGTAAGCGAGGCGATCGAGCAGTTCGGCGAAGCGGTTCATGCGTCGGCACTTTCGCCTGCGGGCAAGACTTCCTCTTCCTCCTCGTCGCCATAGCCGACCAGCGCCAGCGGCCGCGCCGTCAGGCCTTTGGTCGTGCACCAATGCACCAGCGCGTCTTCCTGGCCGTGGGTGACCCAGATTTCGCCGGCACCGGTGGCGTCGATGGTGGCGGTCAACCCGTCCCAGTCGGCATGATCGGAAATCACCAAAGGCAGTTCGACGCCGCGCTGCCGGGCGCGGGCGCGCACCCGCATCCAGCCCGACGCAAATGCCGTGACCGGATCGGGAAAACGCCGCGTCCAGATATCCGAAGTCGCCGACGGCGGCGCCAGCGTGATGGTGCCCGCGAGGTCGGCCTTCTTCATGCCCTTGACCATGCGCAACTCACCGAGCGCGACGCCACGGCTCTCGTAGTAGCGCGTGATCTTCTCCATCGCGCCGTGCAGATAGATTGGCGCGTCGTAGCCGGCGGCGCGGATAAGCGCGATAACGCGCTGCGCCTTTCCCAGCGAATAGGCGCCGACCAGATGCGCCCGTTCCGGAAACAGCGCCACTGAAGCCAGCAGCTTCTTCACCTCGTCGGCAGCGTCGCCATGGCGAAACACCGGCAGGCCGAACGTCGCTTCGGTGATGAAGACATCGCACGGCACCACCTCGAACGGCGTGCAGGTCGGGTCCGGCGCGTCCTTGTAGTCGCCCGACGCGACGATGCAAATGTCCTCGCAAGTGACGGCGATCTGTGCCGAGCCCAGCACATGGCCAGCCGGATGGCACTTGATGGTGACGTCGCCGAGCTTCAGCGTCTCGCCATAGGAAATCACCTGCGTGCTGCCGGCAAAATTGTCGCCATAGCGTAGCCGCATCATGTCGAGGGTTTCCTGCGTCGCCAGCACCGCGCCGTGGCCGGGCCGGGCGTGGTCGGAATGGCCGTGGGTGATCACGGCGCGTTCCACCGACCTGACCGGATCGATATGGAAGCCGCCAGGCTTGCAGCACAGGCCGGCGGGCACGGGGATAAGGATGTCTTGCGGGCGCATCTGGGCTATATAGGTCCCGGTAGGGTTCATTCGAGTCTTGCGAATGCCCTTCGCGGCGATCGGTTCCCAAAATG
>JAQGKA010000387.1 GCA_028290355.1 Tardiphaga sp.
GGCATTTGCCGCGAGATTACGAGCTAGCGATTCGCTGGCTGAGGCCGTCTTTTCTCAATCGAGATCATTGGACGCCCGGCCGCAAGGGACGGGAATTCCATGGATTTGCGACTTTACGATACCTTGAGCCGGGAGAAGCGCGTCTTCGCGCCGATCGATGCCGACAATGTCAGGCTCTATGTCTGCGGCCCGACGGTCTATGACTTCGCCCATATCGGCAATGCGCGCCCGGTCATCGTCTTCGACGTGCTGTTCCGGCTGCTGCGCTACATCTATGGCCCCGATCAGGTCACCTATGTCCGCAACATCACCGACGTCGATGACAAGATCAACGATCGCGCGCTGCGGGATTTCCCCGGCCTGCCGCTGAACGAGGCGATCCGCAAGGTCACCGAGACCACAGCCAACCAGTTTCAGGCCGACGTCGAAGCGCTCGGCTGCCTGCCGCCGACGCATCAGCCGCGCGCCACCGATTTCGTTCTGCCGCGGCCCGACGGCAAGACCGACATGGTGACGTTGATCCAGCAATTGCTCGCGCGCGGCCACGCCTATGAAGCGGGTGGCGAAGTGCTGTTCGACACCCAGTCGATGCCTGATTATGGCGCGCTGTCCGGCCGCAAGCTCGACGAGCAGCAGGCCGGCGCGCGCGTCGCCGTCGATGCGCACAAGAAACATCCGACTGATTTTGTCCTCTGGAAGCAATCCTCGGCGGAAGAACCCGGCTGGGAAAGCCCGTGGGGCAGGGGTCGTCCAGGCTGGCACATCGAATGCTCGGCCATGTCGGCCGCCTATCTCGGCGAGACCTTCGACATTCACGGCGGCGGCCTCGATCTGATCTTCCCGCACCACGAGAACGAGATCGCGCAGTCGCGCTGCGCGCACGGCACCCATGCGATGGCGAACACCTGGATGCACAACGGCTTCCTGCAGGTCGAAGGCGAGAAGATGTCGAAGAGCCTCGGCAATTTCGTAACGATCAACGAACTGCTCAACGACTGGCCGGGCGAAGTGCTGCGCCTCAACATGCTGAAGACGCATTATCGCTCGCCGATCGACTGGACATTGAAGGGGCTGGAAGAAAGCGCGAAGACGCTGGACGACTGGTACTGGGTCGCCGCCGACGCCAAGGGCGGACATCCGTCGAACAAGTTTCTTGAGGCGCTCTCCGACGATCTCAACACGCCGCAGACGATCGCGGCGCTACATGGCCTGCGCAACAGTGCGGCGGCCGGTGACAAAAAAGACCGCGGCAAGTTCGCCGCGTCACTGCGCATGCTTGGTTTTCTGTCCGAGAGCGCCGCCGACTGGAGCGGACGCAAGCAGCAGGCCAGCGGTATCGACGCCGCGCAGATAGATGGCCTGATTTCGGATCGCACCGCGGCGCGTGCGCGAAAAGACTTCAAGGAATCAGACCGCATTCGCGATGAACTCGCCGCACTCGGCGTGGTGATCAAAGATTCCAAGGACGGTACCACCTGGGAGATCGCGCGATGAGCAAGCCCGACACGCCGTTTCCAAAGCACTGGCGCTATTACATCCTGATCAAGTGGCTGCTGATCGCCGGCGCCATCGCGCTGGCGCTCAAGCTTGTCGGACAGTGGTGAGCGCGATGGGACAGGCGATGCCTCAACCCGCTTTGCGGCCGTTTCTGCCGACGGACACGCCGATCCTCGCCGCGATCTTCACCGCCAGCATCGCGGAATTGACAGGGGACGATTACAGTGAGGCACAGCAGGAAGCCTGGGCCAGCGTCGCCGATGACGAGGCCGCATTCGGCAAGCGGCTCGCCGGCCAGCTGACGCTGATCGCCTCCTTGCAGAATTCGCCGGTCGGTTTTGCGTCGCTGAAGGGCGCCGATCACATCGATCTGCTCTACGTGCATCCGAGCGCGGTGCTGCGTGGCGTCGCATCGATGCTGTGCGACGCACTGGAAAAGCTCGCTGGCGCGCGCGGTGCCAAGAGCCTGACGGTTGATGCCAGCGACAACGCGCAGGAATTTTTCGAAAAGCGCGGCTATGTCGCGACGCGACGCAGCACCGTTACCGTCAACAGCGAGTGGCTCGCCAACACCACCATGCAGAAGACCCTCGGCGTCGCCGCGCCGGGAGTGGCGCCGTCGTGACCCGCGAACGGCTCTATCTGTTCGACACCACGCTACGCGACGGCGCGCAGACCAATGGCGTCGACTTCACATTGCACGACAAGCAATTGATCGCCGCGATGCTGGACGACCTCGGCATCGACTACATTGAGGGCGGCTACCCCGGCGCCAATCCGACCGACACCGAATTCTTTTCCAAAAAGCCAAAACTCGACCACGCCGCCTTCACCGCCTTCGGCATGACGCGACGGCCGGGGCGTTCGGCGTCGAACGATCCGGGCCTCGCGATGCTGCTGGAAGCGAAGGCGGATGCGATCTGCTTCGTGGCGAAGGCCTCGGCCTATCAGGTTCGCGTGGCGCTGGAGACCACCAACGAGGAAAACCTTGCCTCGATCCGCGACAGCGTCGGTGCCGCAAAAGCTGCGGGCCGCGAGGTGATGCTGGATTGCGAGCACTTCTTCGATGGCTACAAGGAAGACGCTGCGTTCGCGCTAGCCTGCGCCAAGGCGGCGTATGATTCCGGCGCGCGCTGGGTGGTGCTGTGCGACACCAATGGCGGCACCATGCCCCATGAGGTCACCGAGATCGTCGGCGAAGTGATCAAACGCATTCCCGGCAGCCATGTCGGCATCCACGCCCATAACGACACCGAGCAGGCTGTCGCCAATTCGCTGGCGGCGGTGCGCGCGGGGGCGCGGCAGATCCAGGGCACGTTGAACGGGCTTGGCGAGCGCTGCGGCAATGCCAACCTGTGTTCGCTGATTCCGACGCTGCGGCTGAAGCGCGAGTTTGCGGACGCCTTCGAGATCGGGGTGTCCGCCGAGAAGATGGCGACCCTGATGCGGGTGTCGCGCACGCTCGACGACATGCTGAATCGCGCGCCGGATCGCCACGCGGCCTACGTCGGCGAAAGCGCCTTCGTCACCAAGACCGGCATTCATGCCTCCGCCGTGCTGAAGGACCCGCACACCTACGAGCACATCGCGCCCGAAGCGGTGGGCAATCATCGCAAGGTGCTGGTGTCCGATCAGGCCGGGCGCTCCAATGTCATCGCCGAGCTGGAGCGCGCCGGCATTCCCTTCGACAAGGCCGATCCGAAACTGCTGCGCCTCGTCGAGGAGATGAAGGAGCGCGAGGCGGCGGGCTATGCCTATGAATCCGCCAACGCCTCGTTCGACCTGCTGGCGCGGCGCACGCTCGGCAAGGTCCCGGAATATTTTCGCGTCGAGCAGTTCGACGTCAACACCGAGCAGCGTTACAATTCCGGTGGCCAGCGCGTCACAGTGGCGATGGCGGTGGTGAAGGTCGACGTTGCCGGCGAGATGCTGATTTCGGCGGCGGAGGGCAACGGCCCGGTCAACGCGCTCGACGTCGCCCTGCGCAAGGATCTCGGCAAGTATCAGAAATATATCGATGGCCTGAAGCTGATCGACTACCGCGTCCGTATCCTCAATGGCGGCACCGAGGCGGTGACGCGGGTCTTGATCGAGAGCGAGGACGAGGAGGGCGAGCGCTGGACCACCGTCGGCGTCTCGCCCAATATCATCGACGCCTCGTTCCAGGCCCTGATGGATTCCGTCGTCTACAAGCTGGTGAAGTCGAACGCGCCCGCGTGAGGAGACGGCCATGATTGATCACGTCTCGCTTGCCGTCAGTAATCTGGAGCGAGCCGTGCCGTTCTATGAGCAGGTCTTCGCGCCGCTGGGCATGGCGCGTCTGGTGACCCGGCCGGCGATGGTCGGCTTCGGCAAGACCTATCCGGAAGTCTGGATCAACCTGCGCGGCGGCATGAAGCCCCTGTCGCCGGACAGTGGCGTGCATCTCTGCCTGCGTGCGAAAACCACCGAAGAGGTCGATGCTTTTCATGTGGCTGCGATGGCGGCCGGGGCTGTGTCGGAAAGCGCTCCGTCGCTGCGGCCGCATGAGCGGGTGCGCTATTATGCGACCTTCGTCGCCGACCTCGACGGCAACCGGATCGAGGTCGTGACGTTTCCGAAAGCGGAGGACGCCGCCGGCTGACGGCGTTGACCGTTACAGGCGGGTGGCCACATCGGCAGCCAGTTTTTTGGCTTCTTCCGAGGCCAGCGCCGCAGCGGAGCGGAGCCTCGGCAGGATGTCCTCGACCAGCTCGGCCTTGAGAATCTCCAGCGCCAGTGTCGGCCGGATAAAGGCGGTAGAGCGCATATGGCTGAAAAGCTGCAGCAGCGGTTCCCAGAAATTATCGATATTGGCGAGCAGGATCGGCTTGCTGTGGCGGCCGAGCTGCTGCCAGGTCAGCTGTTCGACCAGCTCTTCCAGTGTGCCGATACCGCCGGGCAGGGCGACGAAGGCGTCGGAACGCTCGAACATCAGCCGCTTGCGCTCGTGCATGTCGTGGGTGACGATCAGCTCCTGAGCCCCTGTCAGCGCGTTTTCGCGCTTGGTCAGGAAGTCCGGGATAATGCCGGTGACCCGTCCGCCGTGCTGGAGCACGGAGGTGGCCACGGCCCCCATCAACCCGATCGAGCCGCCGCCATACACCAGCCCTACGTTATTCTCGGCCAGCGACTTGCCGAGCGCGATGGCCGATTCGACGAAGAGGGGGTTTGTTCCGGGGCCGGAGCCGCAATAGACACAGACGGTTTTGATTGTGCTCATGAAAATTCATGTGGCACTGCGGGATCAAAGCGTCAAGACTTCGATGCAGGCGGGGGCGGGAATTTCCTGCTAGGAACGCGTCGCAACATGGAAAAGAATGCCCCGGGAGGGTGCGACATTCGGGCAAACGCACTATATGTCGGTCAACATGCACCCGATCAAAATGACCATGCGACTGCGCTACGCCGTCCGCTTCGTTCCAGGCCTCGTTAATGACTAATCCCGCTCATGCCCGGACCGACGAGACTGTTGCCGATCCCAAGATTTCAGCCGAACGCGGTACCCTCGTTGCGACGCTGATTCACCTGTGGCCCTACATCTGGCCCGGGGATCGCGCCGACCTGAAGATGCGCGTCGTCTGGTCGATGGTACTTTTGCTGATCGCCAAGCTGGCGACGCTCACCGTGCCGTTCACCTTCAAATGGGCGATCGACGCGCTGACTGGCGCCGACACCGCGCCGGTCCAATCCTCGAACTGGACGCTGTGGCTGATCGCGTCGCCGCTGATCATGACGGTCAGTTACGGCCTGATCCGCATCCTGATGGCGGTACTGACGCAATGGCGAGACGGCATCTTCGCCAAGGTGGCGATGCATGCGGTGCGCAAGCTGGCCTATCTGACCTTCGTTCACATGCACGAATTGTCGCTGCGCTTTCACCTCGAGCGCAAGACCGGCGGCCTGACGCGGGTGCTGGAGCGCGGCCGGCTCGGCATCGAAGTCATCGTGCGGATGGTGATCCTGCAACTGGTGCCGACCGTGGTCGAGGTCACGCTGCTGATGGGCGTGCTGCTGTGGCAGTTCGACTGGCGCTACGTGTTGGCAACGGCGATCACCGTCGTGGTCTACATGTATTATACCTACATCGCGACCGAATGGCGGATCGAGATCCGCCGCCGCATGAACGATTCCGACACCGAGGCCAATACCAAGGCGATCGACTCGCTGCTGAACTACGAGACGGTGAAATACTTCAGCGCCGAGGAGCGCGAGGCCGAGCGCTACGATCGCTCGATGGAGCGCTACGAGCGCGCCAGCGTGAAAACCTATACCTCGCTCGCGGTCCTCAATACCGGGCAGGCCATCATTTTCACCGCCGGGCTGACCGCGATCATGCTGATGTGCGCGATTGGCGTGCGCAACGGCACAAATACAGTGGGAGATTTTGACCTGGTCAACGCCATGATGATCCAGCTGTACCAGCCGCTGAATTTCATGGGCATGGTGTATCGCGAGATCAAGCAGGCGGTGATCGACATCGAGAAGATGTTCGGAGTCCTGCAGCGCAATCCGGAGGTCAAGGACATTGCCGGCGCCCGACCGCTGGTCGTGACGTCGGGCAATGTCCGCTTCGACGACGTTCGCTTCTCCTATGATCCGGAGCGCCCGATCCTGAAGGGCCTCAGCTTCGAGGTGCCCGCCGGCAAGACCGTCGCCATCGTCGGCCCATCCGGCGCCGGCAAGTCGACGATCTCGCGGCTGCTGTTCCGGCTTTATGACGTATCGAGCGGAACGATCACGATCGACGGTCAGAATATCCGCGATGTCACCCAAGCATCGCTGCGCGCCTCGATCGGTATGGTGCCGCAGGACACCGTGCTGTTCAACGACACCATCCGCTACAACATCCGCTACGGCCGCTGGGATGCGACCGATGAGGAGGTTGAGGAGGCCGCGAAGATGGCGCAGATCGATGCCTTCATCCGGATTTCGCCCAAGGGCTACGAGACCGAAGTCGGCGAGCGCGGGCTGAAGCTGTCGGGCGGCGAGAAGCAGCGCGTGGCGATCGCCCGCACCGTGCTGAAGGCGCCGCCGATCCTGCTGCTCGACGAGGCTACCTCGGCACTCGACAGCCACACCGAGCAGGAAATCCAGGATGCGCTGGAGAAGGTGTCGCGCAACCGCACTTCGCTGGTGATCGCGCATCGGCTTTCCACCATCGTCGGAGCCGACGAGATCATCGTGCTGGACCAGGGCCGCATCGCCGAGCGTGGCACCCATTCCCAGCTGCTGGCCGCGGGCGGGCTGTACGCCAGCATGTGGAACCGGCAGCGCGAGGCCCAGGAGGCCCGCGAGCGGCTGGCGCTGATCGCGGACGAGAACGAGGCCCCGAATCGGGCGCCGCCGCCTCTCAATGATCGGCTGATGACGCCTGACGCCGCGGAATAATCTCTGCTAAGGGTTCCTGTAGATTCCAGCTTGAACCCAGGTTTTGAGAACCCATGTCCATTGCCAACTCCATCCGCGCGCAAATTCCGCCGATCCACAAGGAAGGCTACCCGTTCATCGGCGGCTTTGCCCTGGCGAGCCTGGTGCTGTTCTGGATCTGGACGCCGCTGGGCTGGATCGGCACGCTGCTGACGGTCTGGTGCGCGCTGTTTTTCCGCGATCCGGTTCGCGTCACGCCGGTGCGTGAAGGCATCGTGGTAGCCCCGGCCGATGGCCGCGTCTCGCTGATCGCGATGGTTCTGCCGCCGGCCGAACTCGGCCTCGGCGACCAGCCGCTGCTGCGGATCTCGATTTTCATGAGCGTGTTCAATTGCCACGTGAATCGCAGCCCGGTGGCTGGCCGGATCGAGCGGATCGCCTATCGCCCCGGCAAGTTCATCAACGCCGAACTGGACAAGGCCAGCGAAGACAATGAGCGCAATTCGCTTGTTATCTCGACCCCGGACGGTCGCATCGGCGTGGTGCAGATCGCCGGCCTGGTGGCGCGGCGGATCGTCTCATTCGTGCGCGAGGGCCAGACGCTCGGCGCCGGCGAGCGTTTCGGCCTGATCCGGTTCGGTTCGCGGCTCGACGTTTTCCTGCCCGAAGGCAGCAAATCGCTGGTTTCCGAGGGCCAGACCGCGGTCGCCGGCGAAACCGTGCTGGCCGACTTCAGGCTCGGCGACGGCGGCCGGACCTACCGGGTCGATTAACCCCGTTCTGTCGCTGAAATCGGCCGGCTGGTCGCCACAATGGCGGAGCAGGGTGGCATTTGCTAAAGTGAGCCATGCAAATGCCCATCGATCCCACTTCGCCCGATACGCGCCGCCGCCGGTTCCGGACGATTCCGGTCCGGATGCTGGTGCCCAACATGATCACCCTGCTGGCGATCTGCGCGGGGCTGACCGCGATCAGGCTGTCCACCGAAGGGCGGATGGAACTGGCGGTGGCCGCCATCGTGTTCGCTGCCGTGCTCGATGGCGTCGATGGCCGTGTCGCCCGCATGATCAAGGGTCAGTCGAAATTCGGGGCCGAACTCGACAGCCTCGCCGACTTCGTCAATTTCGGCGTCGCGCCGGGCCTGATCCTGTATTTCTGGCAGCTGCACGACCTCAATAATGTCGGCTGGATTGCGGCGATGATCTTCGCCATCTGCGGTAGCCTGCGGCTGGCGCGTTTCAACGCCACCATGGACGATCCCAACAAGCCGGCCTTCGCGGCGAACTTCTTCACCGGCATGCCGGCGCCGTTGGGCGCGATCACCGTGATGCTGCCGATCTATCTGGCATTCCTGGGCGTGCCGACGCCGCCCTCCGTGCTGACGATGTTGTATACGCTGCTGATCGCGTTCCTGATGGTGTCGCGGCTGCCGGTGTTTTCCGGCAAGTCGGTCAACATGCGGGTGCCGCCCGAGATGGTGCTGCCGGTGTTCGTCTCGGTGGTGCTCTTCATCGCGCTGCTGATCGGCTACCCCTGGCATATCCTGTCAGCGGTCTCGCTGCTGTATCTGTTCAGCCTGCCGATCGGCTGGAAGTCCTATCGCGATCAGGAGCGCGCCCTCGCGGCGCAATCCGTAGTGCCGACCGATCCCGTACCGACCCCGGCATCGTCCTTCGCGCCCGCGCCCGAAGTGGCGCCGGATGACCGGCCCGCGCGTCTGAACTGACCGTCAATCCATGGCATTGCAACGCCGCCGTCCGAAGGGACGGCGGCGTTGCAAGCGTTGTGGCCGATGCGTGAAGTCGGCTATATCCGGAACGTGACCCGACGACATCCAGCGAAGATTGGATGCGAAAACGAAACACAGGAGAAACGCCGTGACGAATTCCGCGATCGAGCCGTTGCCCGCATCGGTTCTTGAAGCGCTAGGGCGCTACGACACGCCGACGATCTGCAACGCCATGGAGATTGTGGCGCCGGGGCGCCGGCTGATCGGCTACACGACCCGCCCGCTGGTTTGCCCATTCCCGAATTTGCCGCCGATCGTCGGCTACGCCCGCACCGCCACCATCCGTTCGATCGCGGCGTCCGGTTTGCCCGCTGCCGAACAGCAGGCGCGGCGCCTTGCCTATTACGAATATGTCGGCACCGGCGCCGGCCCGCGCATCAGCGTGATCCAGGACATCGACGGACCGGAAGCCGGCTTCGGCGCGTTCTGGGGCGAGGTCAACAGCGCGGTTCACAAGGCGCTCGGCTGCCTTGGCGTGATCACCGACGGTTCGATCCGGGACATCCCGCAATGGGCGCCGGACTTCCAGGCGCTGGCCGGCTCGATCGGTCCATCCCATGCCTATGTCCACGTCAGCGAATTCGGCGATGAGATCCGCGTTGCCGGCATGACCGTACGCTCCGGCGACCTGATCCATGCCGATCAGCATGGCGCGGTCGTGATCCCGCTCGACGTCGCCGCCAAGCTTCCTGATGCGGCTGAACTGTGCGGACGTCGCGAGACGCCCATTCTGGACATTGCGCGCAGTTCGTCGTTCACGCTCGCAAAGCTGAAAGAGGCGCTGAAGCAATCGTCGGAAATTCACTGACGGCGACGCCATCAAGTCCCCGCTGCGGACATCGGGGGACTTGTGTTTCCGGCTGTGTCTGGCGACGCGGCTTGGCTCGTACCGGAGGTTCGGGCTAATGCCCGTCCTGTTGGTAATTCAGGCCGGGAGACGGTGTTGCCTCGTATCACGGATATGAAGAAGGCCTGGAATGAGCGCGCCAACCGTGACCCGTTTTTCTACGTCGAAACCGAATTGTGGGACCATGACAAAGGCAAGTTCTTCGAACTTGGGCGAGCACGCGCCAGGGAACTAATCGATCCGGTCCTCGCCAAATACAACATCGATCCCGGCGATAAGACGGCGGTCGATGTTGGCTGTGGCGTCGGCCGCTTTACACAGGCCCTTGGAATACGGTTCGCCAAAGCGGTTGGCGTCGATGTTTCTGAAGTCATGGTTGAGCAGGCCAAAATTGCTGCCGCGGAATTCAGCAATCTGGAATTCGTTTCGGGTGATGGTGTCGCGTTGCCGTGCCCATCAGACAGTGCGGATTTTGTCTGGTCCTACGAAGTATTTCAGCACATGCCTTCACATGAGGTCGTGAAGTCGAATTTGCGTGAAGTGAGCAGAATACTTCGTACCGGCGCGCTCGGGCTGGTTCATTTTAGGACGGCGCACGAATATCCAACCATCCTTTGGCATATCGCGAAATTCACCCCGACCCGCGTCATTCAGGCGCTTAAATCCCGTTTCGGGAAGGACCCGCTGACGGCGGACGACTCCTGGCGCGGGGCCAAGCCGCTGCCGAAGGACATGATTGCCCGGTTTTGCCAGGGTGCGGGGCTGAGAGTGATCGAGTTCCTGGATGATCCGACCCATGCTCCGGGTTCGCGAACGTTTGCCGTCGTGCAACGAGGCGTCTGACGCTCGGCCGTCCCAGGATGTGGTGGTTACCCGCATCCGCCCGGCATCTCGTTAACCGGTTGTAAATGATTGATGAACCGGTAACCGGTCCTTAATGGCGCTGCCGCTACGGTGCTGACGCAAGTCTCGATTGGAGACGTGTCCGTCCAGGATGGACGTTGTTTGCGTGCGCATAGCGTCGGAGTTTTCTATGGATATCATGACGAGCGTAGGGCTCATCGGCGGCATGATCGTCGTCGCCGTGATGGTGTTCATGGGGGGCGATCTGCACATGTTCATCTCCGAACATGCCATGATCATCATCTTCGGCGGATCGATCACAGCGACGATGATCCGGTTTCCGCTCGGTGTCATGCTGCACGGCCTGCCGCTCGGGGCCAAATTTGCCTTCACGATGAGCCGGCTGTCGGCCCGCGATCTCGTCGATGAACTCGCCCGGATCGC
The DNA here is from genome assembly GCA_028290355.1 of Tardiphaga sp. Taxonomy (GTDB): domain Bacteria; phylum Pseudomonadota; class Alphaproteobacteria; order Rhizobiales; family Xanthobacteraceae; genus Tardiphaga. The sequence goes on from JAQGKA010000387.1 coordinate 10,809, forward strand.
CGAAATCGCCCGCAAGCAGGGTCCGGTCGGCCTGGAAAAGGTCGAGACCGACGAACCCTTTCTCGCCAAGGGCATCCGCTATGTCGCGGACGGCTACGATCTCGAATTCATCCGCGACAATCTTGAACGCGACCGCGACAATTTTCTGATGCACCTCAATGAAGGCAGCAAGATCTATCGCGCCATCGGCGACTGCGCGCCGGCCTTCGGCATGATCGGAACGCTGATCGGCATGGTGCAGATGTTCTCCAACATGTC